>NZ_JBWKCA010000012.1:0-272903 GCF_056436715.1 Streptomyces sp. NPDC043176 | reverse complement strand
GATCACTGCGGGCCACCCGGTCCGGCCGCCAGTCCCGTCGCCGTCCTGCAACAACCCTGGCTTCGAGACTCCACCGCCGCACCGTCCTGCGAACTACAACTACCTGTACTGCTTGCCGGCAGTTCTTCTCTGCCAGGCCCTTCTGTCTCTTCTGGCTACGAGAGAAACCATAGCGACGCTGCCACCTAATGTCTACTCCGGCCGTTATAGATTTTTGAGTGTTCGGCGATGAGGTAACCGACCTCGAACCGTGATGCAGGGCGGGCATGGCGCGTTCACACCGGGTGGACCGCCCCACGTCGGGGCAGATACGACGGGCAGGAAGGAACGGGCAGGTCGTTGCGCGGTTTCCGCCCCGGGACGCCGAGGAGGCGGTTGCCTTCGGTGGCTTGGTAGGGGGCGGTCAGGACCCGGTCGCGGTACCCCTGTCGCTCGCGGAGTGTCGCCATGGTCGAGTCCCTTCGTGGGGGTGGGGAACGGCCGCGGGTCCTCACACCTCGTCGGCGTGGGTGGCGCCGGCACGTGAGGACGGGCTGCTGGTGGTGAGCCAGGAGAGGGCGGGTTCCGCGGTGGTTTCGGTGTCGACGGTGAGGTGGAGCCGTGTGCCGCCGTCGGGAACGGGGTAACTGCGCTGTTCCGTCCCGGCGAAGGAGCGGCGGATGACTTGGGCGACCGCGCGGGCGGCCTCGGGGGCGGCGGCGACGATGCGGATCTCGGCCTGTCCGGCCGAGGGCGGGGGCGCGGTGACGGCCCGCCTGGCCGGCGCCCCGGCCGACCGACCGCCGCCGACCAAGCACATGGAGCTGGTCGACTGGCTCGAGTTCGAGCACGGCCTCGGCCGCGCCAACGCCCTCGTCGCCCCCACCCTCGCCGAGGACAACGGCAAGTGATCATGCGGGGGCGCCCGGGGCGCGGCGGCACTCGGCCGGACCAAGGGAACCAGCGGCCGATCTGACGCCGCATGAGGTCTCGTACGGCACGTTGTGGCACGGCGTCCCGTCGAGGGGGCGGGGAGGCGTCTTCCCTCAGCCAGGGCGGGGCCGCAGGCCGTTGTGCCTGCGGCCCCGCCCGGGTGTCGGGGTCAGGACGGGTCGCCGTACTGGAGGCCGCGTCCGTTGGTGCCGATGTAGACGCGCCCGAAGGTGTCGGGGTCGCCGGTGACGACGCCGCCGCTGATGTTGCCCCACTGGTGGGCGTCGTCGTTGACGCGGAGCCAGGTGGCGCCCTTGTCGGTGGAGCGGAAGACTCCGGTGACGTCCTTGACGGTACCGATCAGGTACAGGGCCTGGTAGGAGGCGCCCGGCGCGGCTTTGCCGAAGCCGAGGGCGGAGGCGGACTTCGACGTGCTGAGCGTGGTGAAGGTGCGGCCGCCGTCGGTGGAGTGCAGCAGCCCCTTGTCATGGCCGGCGATCCACAGGTCCCCGGCGATGCCGGGGACGGCAGTGAGCCGGCCGGCGGGCAGGCCGGTGGCGCGGGCGGTGAAGGTCGCGCCGCCGTCGGTGCTGACGTGGAGCGTGCCGCCGGACAGTGAGTAGAAAGTCCTGCCCGAGGAGCGGTCGGCGACGACCACGGCGTCGGTGCCCAGGCCGCTGACCTTCGACCAGTTCGCCCCCTTGTCGGTCGAGCGGTACGGAACCTGGCCGCCCTGGGTCCAGACGATGGTCGAGCCGTCCGCCGCGAGCGCGACACGCCCGTCCTGGGCGCCGGCCACCGGCTCCGCCTTGAAGCCGTTCCAGCTGATGCCGCCGTCGGTGGAGTAGGCACCGTCCTGCGCGCCGCCACGGCCGACACGGACCATCACCGAGGGGTTGGACTGGGCGAAATCGATGTCGGTGCTGTTGGTCATCATCGGGTTGCTCAGCCGCCCGGCGGGCACCTTGGTCAGGTCGTCGTGGCGGAAACCGCCTTGGTCACCCATGGCGGTGATGACGGCGGCACCGCCGGGAGGGGCGATCGCGTCCATCAGCGCGGTCTCCTCCAGTCCGCGTGCACCCACGGTCCAGTGGCCGGTGCCGCCGCTGTCGGTGGCGGTGGCGTCCTTGCTGCGCCAGATGCCGTTGCCGGTGCCGTACAGCACGTGCCCGGAGTCGAAGGGGTCGATGGCCAGGGCGGTCATCCAGTGCCCGGTGTGGGTGCCGATGTACGGAGCGGCGGAGGCGTCCCGTGCCGACTTGTCGGCCAGTGCCTTCCAGGTGGTGCCGCCGTCGGTGGTGCGGTAGACCTCGTCCTCGGGCCACCAGCGGTCGAGGGTGGTGACCATCACCGTGGACGGCTTCTGCGGGTCGACGGCCAGACCGGAGAACCCGTAAGAGCCCTGGGACGGGGAGATGTTCTTCCACGCCCCGCCGGCCGGTGTGTACTTCCACACCGAGCCCCCCGTCACGCCGTTGGGTCCGAGGTTGTTGGTGTACGTCAGGTACAGCGAGCCGTCACCGGAGATCACGCCGTGCTGCGGCAGTTGGCCCGCAGGCTGCCCGGAGACGGTCTGCCAGGTGCTGCCGCCGTCGGTGGAGCGGTAGAGGGAGGTGGACCTGTCAGCGACGCCGACGTAGATCGTCTTGCTTCCGGCCGGGCCGTACGTCACGAAGGAGATGCCCGCGCCGCTCCCCGCCCCGTCCTTGACGGGGAACGAGGAGACCTGACTCCATGTCGCGCCGTGGTCGGTGCTCCGCCACAGGCCGTTCTTGCGGGTGCCGAGGAGCAGGGTGCCGTTGTTCGCGGGGTCGATCACCAGGCGTTCGCCCGCCCCGCGGCCGTCCTCGTTGGCGCCCAGCTTGAAGGGCAGATCGGTGCGCTGGAAGGTGCGGCCCCGGTCGGTGGAGCGCAGGATCGCGCCGTTGCCCGCCCAGCTGTTGGTGTAGGTGCCCGCCCCGAGGTAGAGCCGGTCGGGGTCGACGGGGTCGGTGGCCAGCGAATCGATGCCCAGCAGGTTCCAGTCCTTCTCGCCGACCCAGTCGGTCAGTGGGATCCACTGCTCGGCCGCGGCGTCCCAGCGGTAGGCGCCGCCCATGTCGGTGCGCGCGTACAGCAGGCCCTTCGCACGCGGGTTGAACACCAGCCCGGTGACGTAACCGCCGCCCACCACCTGGGCGTTGTTCCACACATACGGTCCGGTTCCGGTCGCCTGGGACCCGGCCGTCTTCACCAGCTTCCACTGCTGGTTGGTGCTGCCCCGGCCGGGATACTGGATGACCACCGCGCCGTCGGCCGTGGAGCCTCCGGAGACGTCCAGGACCTGGCCGCTCCTGCGGGAGGTGAAGGTGACGGTGTCGGAACCGCTCACCTCGTCGATCCGCCACTCCTGAGAGGTGGAGGCGCTGTCGGTCTGCTGCTCGGCGGCGGCCGCCTGGGCGGACGAACCGCCCGCTATGCCCAGCACTTTGCCGCTGTTGCGGTTCACCAGCTCGTAGTAGCCGTCCCCGGTGGGTCGCAGCTTCCACTGCTGGTTGGCGGTGTTCTGGTCGGTCCACTGCTGGATGCGGGTGCCGTCGGCGGTGGAGAAGGCGTTGACGTCCAGCACCTTGCCGCTGCGTACGGAAACCAGCCGGTAGTAGGCATTGCCGTCGACCGTCGCGGCCTGCGAGTCGTCCTGCACGAACAAGAGATACGGCACGACGAGGGCGGGCGCTCCGAGCAGCAGTCCGGTCGCCGTCCAGCGACGGCGGTGACGCCCGCGGCGCCCACGGTTCGTGGGGTTCTTCATGGGGGGTGTTTCTCCTTGCGTATGACCGTGGATCGGGCAGTCAGCGCTGCAGGGTGAGGACACCCGGCCGGTACGGCAGCTTCACGTAGTCGGTGCCGTCCGAGGCGGGGTTCCTGCCCTGGTAGAGGAACTGCAGGTTGCAGGGGTCGATGGTCATGGTCTGGTCGGGGTTGGTGCGGACCAGGTCACCGTGGCTGATGTCATTGGTCCAGGTGGCACCGCTGTTGGCCTTGCCCGCGAAGGGGCTGGACTCGCTGCCGGCCTGCTCGGCCCACGGGCCGTTCAGGCTGGAGGCCGTGAACGAGCGGAAGTAGCGCCCGCGCGCACCCATCGCCTCGACGATCATGAGGTACTGGTTCTGGCCCTGGACCTTGTAGACCTCCGGCGCCTCGAACAGCCTCGCCTTCGTGTCGCTCATGACCGTCGTGTACGAGGAGCCGAAGCTGCCCGGGAAGTTCCCGATCGGCATGGTCGACTTGTAGATCTTGCCGTTGTCATCGGCGAAGAACAGGTACATGTTCTGGCCATCGGCGATCACGGTCGGGTCGATCGGGGCGCCTACGGGGAGGCGGCCGGTGAACAGCTCCCGCGGCGCCGACCAGCCGTTGGGGTCGGTGGGGTCACTGGACGTGCGGTAGCTGAAGGGCCAGGCGGTACCCCACCCGTTCGAGACCAGTACCCAGATCTTCTTGGGCGCGAAGTAGAACAGTTTGGGCGCCACCGCGGACCCGCTGATACTGGTCTGGGTGGCTGTCGCCATGTCCGACCAGTTCGTGAACGGACGGAACGTCATCGCGCCCCACTGCGATCCGGTGGAGGTGGTCGCGTAGACCAGGTGCTTGCCGTTGTACGTCACGGTGGTGAAGTCCTTCAGCGCGACCGACCCGTTCGCCGGCTGCGCCAGCGGGCCCGTCGAGGTCCACCGGTACGTCGACGGAAGCGCGCACGTGCCGCCGCCCGACCCGGACGACCCGGACGGGGCGGACGGGGCGGTCCACTTCTGGTTGCCGACGCCCCCACAGGCGTGCAGCTGGATCTTGGTGCCGTTGGCGGTGGCCGCGCCGACGGCGTCGAGGCACAGCCCGGACTGGACGCCGGTGATCGTGCCGTTGGTGTTGATGTTCCACTGCTGGTTGGTGCCGCCGTTGCAGTCCCAGATGACCACCGCGGTGCCGTTGGCGGTGCCCTTGCTCTTGGCGTCCAGGCACTTGTCGCCGTGGATCTTCAGCTGCTTGCCGGAGGTGTGGGTCCAGCGCTGGTTGGTCTGTCCGTTGCAGTCCCACAGCTGCGCCTGGGTGCCGTTGGCGGTGGTGGAGGCGGGGATGTCGATACAGCGGCCGGAGGCCACGCCCTTGATCTCACCCGTACCGGTACCGGTACCAGGTCCGTCGGACGGCTTGCTCGGGGTGGTACCCGGGCCGGAGTTGAGGGCCTTCATGACGGCGGCGTACGCGGGCTTGGGCTTGCCGTCGTTGTCGAACAGCAGCGGGTTCTCGCCGGTGCGCCAGGAGTCGCTGTCACGAACGCCCCACACCGTGATGCCGGTGCAACGGGCCACGGACAGGCAGGCTCTGACCGCGTCGGCGTAGTGGGTGGGCGATGCCTGGGCGATGTCCAGCTCGGTGATCTGGACATCGACGCCCAGGGCGGCGAAGTTGGCCAGGGTGGTCTTGAAGCCCGCCGGCGGGCCGCCCGCTCCGAAGTGGCTCTGGAGCCCGACGCAGTCGATGGGAACGCCGCGGGACTTGAAGTCCTTGACCATTCTGTAGACGCCCTGGGTCTTGGCGTCCGACCAGTTCTCGATGTTGTAGTCGTTGTAACAGAGCTTGGCCGAGGAGTCGGCCGCACGGGCGGTGCGGAACGCCTCCTCGACGAAGCCGTTGCCCAGGACCTTCTGGAACACCGAGCTGCGGAGCCGGCCGCCGGGGCCGTCGGCGAACGCCTCGTTGACCACGTCCCACGCGTAGACCTTGCCCTTGAAGTGGGTCATCGTGGTGGTGATGTGGCGGTTCATCACGCTGCGGAGCGTGTTCGCGTCGCCGATCGAGCCGACCCAGGCCGGGAGCTGCGAGTGCCAGACCGTGGTGTGGCCGCGCACGCGCTGGCCGTTCGCCTTCGCACGGTCGACGATCCGGTCGGCGGGGCCGAAGGTGAAGTTGCCGCGGGACGGCTCGACGGCGTCCCACTTCATCTCGTTCTCCGGGGTGATCATGTTGAACTCCCGGTCGGCGATGGCGGTGTACGCCGAGTCGCCGAGCCTGCCGGCGGCCACAGCGGTGCCGAAGTACCTGCCCGAGGGGGCCGCCTGCGTCCCCAGGTTCGCGGCTCCGGCGGAGCTGGGGAGGAGCGTCACGACACCGGCCACCACCGTCGCGGCCGACAGTCCTATTGCCACTGTCCGGCGACGCCGGCTGAGCCGGTGCAGGCCCTTCATGATTCTCCTCGGGGGTCGCGGGTCACCCTGGGTGCCGTGATCGTGGGGGCGTGTCGCGTCATGGGAGGGGCTTTCTTCCGGGGATACGTCAAAGGGGGATAGCGGGGAACCCGCCACGCCTGCCCGTCGTGGTGAGCGGCGGGAAGAGCACCCCATGCAAAGGAGGCCTCCGCACGCGCGGTCCCGTAACGGAAATGTCGCGCCGTTCGGACGATTGCCCGGTGATGCATCTCGCGGGCGGAAAGCGTTATGCCGAGCCCCGCGGTCCGGTCGTCGCGGTGGAAAGGGCGCGCCGCCCTGATCACCAGTGAAGGTTTCCGGAATGGCGGCAGCCGTCGATGAACACGGACCGAAGCTGGATCACGTGCTCAACGAGCGGTTCTCAGGACCAGGACCCGCGCACGATGAAGGAAGCCTGGCCGGCGAAGGCCCGAGTGCCGTCGGAGCCGTCGAGCCAGACGCCACCGTCGCGGTGGCGGATGACCGATCCCGGATAGTTGTGCGCGTGCAGGGTCACCGACCCGGCGACCGCCCCCGGGCGCGGACAGAAGGTGGCGTCTTCACGGAACAGTTCGCTGCCGTCGTCGCTGCTCAGCCGCAGCCGCAGGTCACGATGGCGCAGATACCGGCCGTCGGCGGCGCGGAAGGTGACGCACCGTGTGTCGGCCAGCCCCCCGATGACCGTGAAGGTGACCCGCTGGCGTGTCCCCGCGCTGCTGGACGTGGAGACCCGGCCGAGCGTCGCGAAGTCGCCGGCGTACGTGAGGTACAGGGCGGGCTGGTCCACGGACTCCAGCGACTGCGCGCCCAGCGGAACAGTGCCCGCGGAGGCGGACGGACTCACCGGGGACGGTTCGGCCGACGTGGTGGTGCGCGACGGGATCGGCGTGGGAGTGCCGACCGTGGGG
The DNA here is from genome assembly GCF_056436715.1 of Streptomyces sp. NPDC043176. Taxonomy (NCBI): domain Bacteria; kingdom Bacillati; phylum Actinomycetota; class Actinomycetes; order Kitasatosporales; family Streptomycetaceae; genus Streptomyces; species Streptomyces sp. NPDC043176. The sequence goes on along the minus strand of NZ_JBWKCA010000012.1, from coordinate 265,858 downwards.
TTGCCGACCGTAGGAGTGCCGACCGTGGGGTTGCCGACCGTAGGAGTGGCGATGACCCCGGGCTCCCGATGCGCCGGTTCGGGCCAGGTCGCGTAGGTGGCGGTCCCGGCGATGAGCACCGCGCCGGTGGCGAGGCTCACCAGCTGGTGAGCGGTCACCGCGTGGAGTTTGCCGATCAGCGCGCTGTGGAGACCGCCTCCCGCCGTCGCCGTGCCGACGGCGGCGTGTGCCGTGGCCAGCCCGGCGGCGCTCGCGGCCGTACCCGACAGCAGGCCCTTGGCGGCCAGCGTGGCGACGAGCCCGGCAGGGACGGCCAGCGGCGCGAGGCTGAGGAGCAGCAGTTCGGCCGGAACCCGTTCTGTCGTCGTCGCCATGCAGACCGGGCAGCCGCGGGTGTGCCGCGCGATCCGCTTGCGCCACACCGATGCGGGGAGACCGTCCCAACCGGCGACGGTCTCGTTCAGCTGCGGACAGCGCGGGTCGGCCTCCAGCGCGGCGACGATCGCCCGGCTCAGTTCCAACTGCTCGCGCATGCGTTGCAGGCGTACTCCGACGTGGGCGACGGTGAGTCCCGTCGCGGCGGCGATGTCGTCACGGCTCAGCGAGCCGGCGCGTTCTTGCCACCACAGCGACAGCAGCGCCCGTTGGTCCTCGTCGAGCCACCGTCCGGCTTCGACGGCCTGCCGGCGCTCGTCCGACAGACGCAGACGCAGGATCGTGACGTCCTCGGGTTCGGCCCCGGCGTCCGGTATCCGGCGTGCCTCGTCGATGACCGTGGTCCGGTCGGCGAAGGTGCGTTGCCGGTGCCAGTGGGTGTTGATCTGGCGGAGCGTGATCGACACCAGCCAGGACCGGAAGCTCTCCGGGGCACGCAGGGCAGGCAGGTCGCGCACCACGCGCAGCAGGGTTTCCTGGACGACGTCGTCGACGTCGGCGTGTCCGCTCAGCGCTCGCCCGACGATGTTGTAGACCAACGGCAGGTACGCGGCGATCAGCTCCTCGCGCGCCCGATCATCACCGGCCTGCGCCGCGACGACCAGCCCCGCGTGGTCCGCGTCCATGAGCCCCATCCCCACCTCCCTCAGGGGAGCGGTCTTCCCTCCGGGAAGCGATCCGCCGAGTACGGCGCCTCACCTTAGCGTCGGCAAGCTATGCGGCCAAAGCCCGTGCCTTGGGCCAACGGACCGGCCCGTGCCGGCTGGTGCCCGGCACCGCGCGTGAGGACGGGAGCGAGGTGCTCGTTCACCGCTCGGCGGTCCACGGTGCGCCGAGCGCATCCTGCTCGAGGGCGCGTGGGTGCGCTTCGACCTCACCTCGTCACCGAGGACGGCGAAGCCGGCGCTCCGGAGAACGACGAAGCCCCGGGTCGCTGACCTGGGGCTTCGTTCGAGAGCGGATGACGGGAATCGAACCCGCGCCATAAGCCTGGGAATCACCGACGTCCGTCTCGCTCAGCTCTAGTCCGACCTGCGGAAATGCTTCTTGGCAGGGCATTCCTCGCCGGTCCCGAGACGCCTGTGTCGACCGCTGATCACCGCCCTGAAGGGCACGGCTGGGGCACGCTGCCAGAGCCTGGAAGCGATCTGCGCCCACACCAGCACCGACGAGCCGGCCATGGCCGCCATCCGGGGCGGCCTGCCCACGCTCCGCCGTCTGGTGCCCGAAGCCGTCGTCACGAGTGGGAGCTAGCCCGCCTCGCGTCGAGCCGCACTCGTGCCAGGGGCTGACGCTTGCGCGTCCTCGTCGAACAGGAAGGTGTCGATCTCCCCGAAGTCGGCCGCCCGGAAGGGATGTGTGCTGGGCTGCGGCGATGTTGCGGCGGCGCAGGGGGACGCCTCTTCCGGAGCGGAGAACGGCGAGGTCAGGTCGATGAGAGGGGTCCTCTTCCTTGTGGGTCCGTGAACGCGTCTGGGGTGCCGTGACCGGGCACGGGGTCCTACAGCTTGCTCATCTTGGTGTACGGACTCAGGATCCGCTCTTGCGCCGAGCCGAAATCCACGACGACCGCGATCCCGTCCTCGACGCCGACGACCCGGCCGAGGCCGTGCACGTCGTGTGTGACCTGGTCGCCTACGGCGAACTGCTTGGGAGGCAGCGCGACCGGGGCTTTGAAGGGGCTGGTGGGCAAAAAGCGCTTCGGTGCACTGGGCTTTGTCATTGCTACCAGTATGCGCCCGCACGTATCCGCTAGGGCCGTTCACGTCCGCAGTGAGGTGGAGCCGAGAGGAGTCTCACCGAGAAGCAGAAGCCCCGGGTCGCTGACCTAGGGCTTCGTTCGAGAGCGGATGACGGGAATCGAACCCGCGCCATAAGCTTGGGAATCACCCGGCACTTGGGCTTGCTTATGGCCTCTGAGCTGCGAGAACGACCGACCTTGGGCCCCCTTCCGGCTGCTCCTCCACCCCGTTGTCGACCGCTGTTCACCGCCCCTACTGGCACGTTGTGGCACGGCCTCCGGACGGCGTCATCGTGTCTCCTTCCACTCGGCGGCTCGGTGGGTCTGTTCGGTGAGTACTTCGCGGGCGCGCTCCAGGAGATCGCACAGCGCGGTGTGCTCGGCGGGCGTGAAGGCTTGTGAGAGGGCGCGCTCGAGCACGATCACCTCCTGGTAGGCGCGGTCGAGCAGGTTCCCGCCGAGTTCGGTGAGAGAGGCGATGAGGACCTTCGCGTGTACGGGGGAGGTCTCCCGTTTGATCAGGTCCTTGTTCTGCAGCCCGGTGAGGACCGGGGCCATGGTCTGCTGGGTGACGCCGCAGGCGCGTGCCAGCTGGGCCCCGGACAGGCCGTCGGGTTCCCGGGACAGGGTCAGCAGCACCGTGTACTGGGTCATGGTGAGGCCGTAGCCGCGCAGCACCGCCTCATGGTGTGCCATCAACGCCTGCTCTGTGCGCCGGATGCGCGTGCACAGGTACTCCTCCGCAGGGATCTCCGCCACGTCGCCCACTCCAAACTCAGCTCCCTGACTTGACTCAGGTACCTGTCACTCATAGCGTCTTCGGTGTCAGGGTACTGATTCACCACAGGGAGCGTATTGATGAAGGCCATCGTGCTCGGGTCCGACGATCGATTCACCCTCGCCACTGCCGAAGCACCGACCCCGGGCCCCGGCGAGGTGGCCATCCGCGTCCGGCACGCGGGCCTGCAGTGGGGTGACGTGCTCGTCGGCAACGGCCACTTCCCCACGCCGCGCCCCTTCATCCCCGGCTTCGAGGCCGCCGGGAACATCGTCGCCGTCGGCGAGGGCGTCGATACCGCGCGCATCGGCCGGCCCGTTACCGCGCTCACCGCCTCCGGTGCCTTCGCCGAGTTCGTCACTGCCCCGGCCGTACTCGCCTTTCCCGCCGAGGACCTCGACCCCCGCACTGCGGCGGCCTTCGGCTGGGCCACGCCGACCGCGTACGACCTGGTCAGCACGGTCACCCGCGTCCGCCCCGGAGACCGTGTGCTCATCCACGCGGCGCTGGGAGGCGTCGGTTCACTCGCGGCGCAGTTCGCCAAAGCCGCCGGCGCCGCACGCATCGTCGGCGTCGGCGGTGACGCCGAGCAGGCCGATTACGCGGCCGGCCTCGGCTACGACCACCTGATCTCCCGCGCCGACTTCCCCGATGCGCTCGCCGACGAGCGGTTCGACGTCATCCTCGACCCCGTCGGCGGTCCGGCCCGCCTGGCCAACCTCGACCGGCTGGCCCCGCACGGCCGCCTCGCCGTCTACGGCAACATGGCCACGTTCGAACCGGTGCAGATCAACGCCAACGACCTGCTCATGACCGGCGCATCCGTCCTCGCCTACAACAGCAACCTGCTCAGCCGAACCCACCCCGAACGCCTCGCGGCCGGCGCGGCCGAGGCCCTGCGACTGCTGACCGACCGACGGATCCACATCGACATCTCCGCCGAGTACGAACTCGCCGAGGTCCCCACCGCCATCCAGCGCCTCGCCGCAGGGGCCACCCGAGGCAAGGCCGTCATCCGAATCGGCTGACACGAACGGCCCGAGAGAGCTGGGTGACAAAGAAGCCCCAGGTCGCTGACCTGGGGCTTCGTTCGAGAGCGGATGACGGGAATCGAACCCGCGCTATAAGCTTGGGAAGCTCATGTTCTACCATTAAACTACATCCGCGCAGCGGCCGGATGAACCGTGCCGCATCGTTGCACACTGTACCCCATGCGCCACTTGCGGCGAAGCTCGCGCCTCCGGGTGTCCGGAGTGCCGCGTGGAGGGCGCCCTCTTCATCCCCTAATGTGGCTGATCGTCCACCACATGTGTAGGGGAAGGGACTTGATGGGTTCCATGGAGCGCACCGTCGTCCGCTGTGCCGAGGGGCATGTGTTCAGTACCGCGTCGTTCCCGCTTCAGCAGCTCGGGGCAGGGCGGATCGGGCCCGGGCGGCTGATCCGGTGTCCGCGGTGTGCGCGGTTGCGGCATGCGGTGCCGGTGGAGATCGCGCGGCGCTGAGCCGAGGGTGCCGGGGCGCGGACGGCTGCCGATTGGGGCAGGTCCGCGCCCTCTGCGTATCGTGGGGGCGTGCTTCTCTCAGACAAGGACATCCGGGCCGAGATCGATGCCGGACGGGTGCGCATCGACCCGTACGACGAATCCATGGTGCAGCCCTCGAGCATCGACGTGAGGCTTGACCGCTTCTTCCGGGTGTTCGAGAACCACCGCTACCCGCACATCGACCCCGCCGTCGAGCAGCACGACCTGACGCGCGAGGTCGAGCCGGAGGGCGACGAGGCGTTCATCCTGCATCCGGGCGAGTTCGTGCTCGCCTCGACCTACGAGGTCATCACTCTGCCGGACGACATCGCGTCGCGGCTGGAGGGGAAGAGCTCTCTGGGGCGGCTGGGTCTCGTGACGCACTCGACCGCCGGGTTCATCGACCCCGGATTCTCGGGACACGTGACCCTGGAGCTGTCGAACCTCGCCACCCTGCCGATCAAGCTCTGGCCGGGGATGAAGATCGGCCAGCTCTGCATGTTCCGGCTGAGCTCGCCCGCCGAGTTCCCGTACGGGAGCGAGCGGTACGGCTCGCGGTACCAGGGACAGCGGGGGCCGACGGCGTCCCGCTCGTTCATGAACTTCCATCGGACCCAGGTGTGAGGCGGTCGCAGGCATGAGTGAGGTACGCGAGAACCTGACGTACGAGGGCTTCGGGACGGCCGTCCGCGAGCTGGCCCAGACCATCGCCGACGACGGTTACGAGCCCGACATCGTGCTCTCCATCGCGCGCGGCGGCGTCTTCGTCGCCGGGGGTCTGGCCTACGCCCTCGACTGCAAGAACATCCACCTCGTGAACGTGGAGTTCTACACCGGCGTCGGGACCACCCTGGAGATGCCGGTCATGCTGGCGCCCGTGCCGGACGCGATCGACTTCTCCGACAAGAAGGTCCTGATCACCGACGACGTCGCCGACACCGGCAAGACGCTCAAGCTCGTCCACGACTTCTGCGTCGACCACGTCGCCGAGGTCCGTTCGGCCGTCATCTACGAGAAGTCGCACTCCCTCGTGAAGTGCGAGTACGTGTGGAAGAAGACCGACGAGTGGATCAACTTCCCCTGGTCGGTCGAGCCGCCCGTCGTGAGGCGCGAGGGCCAGGTCCTCGACGCCTGAGGCACCGGCCTCCTCTCCTCCAGGACCGTGGGACCCGGTCACCTGAGCCTTCTCAGGTGACCGGGTCCCCGTCGTTTCCGGGTCCCCCCGTTTCCGGGTCCCCGTCGCTTCCGGGCCCCGTCGTCTTCCTGGGCCCCGTCGTCTTCCCGGTCCCCGTCGTTTCGCGGGTACGCGCGCGGGGTGCGGTTCCGCGGATTCGTTGGGTTGTCGGGGCGGGGGCGGACGGGTGGGATGAGCGGGCTCGCGATCTTCCCCCCGGACAAGGAGAAGCGTTGACCGAGAACGAGGCACGGCACCGTTGTGGCGGCGGCCGGGACGGCCACCACGTCCCGGCGGGCGTCAGCCGCCGCACCCTGCTGCGCGGGGCGGTGGTCGGGGGAGGCGCGCTGGCGGTCGGCGGGCTGGTCCTGCCGACCGGCGCGTACGCCGTCCCCGCGATCTACAACCCGTTCGCCGCGTACGCCGTCACCGGCCCGTGGGACCCGCCGAACCACAACGGCGTCGACTTCGGCATGGCCGTGGGCACGTCGCTGCCCGCCTGCGCGGCCGGGACGATCGAGAACATCCCGTACAACGGGACCGGCGGGCACACCGTGACCATCCACCACGGCGGCGGATACCGCAGCCAGTACATGCACCTGTCGAAGTTCCTGCTGGCGAACGGCGCCTCGGTGGGCGCCGGGACCGTCGTGGGGCTCTCCGGCGGGGCGGCGGGCGCCGACGGCTCGGGGAACTCGACCGGGCCGCACCTGCACTGGCACGTGATCGACCCCAGCGGCGTCCGGGTGAACCCGCTCTCCTTCGGCTCCGCGCCGCCGCCCGTGCAGGGCGAGGGGCTGACGCTGCAGAAGATCGCGGGCGCCGGCGGCTACACCGGAGCGCTGGACGGGGTACCCGGCACGAACACCTGGCTCGGCGTCCAGCAGGTGATGAGGGGCTACGGGTACACCGGCCCGCTCGACGGCGCGCCCGGCACCGGCACGTACGCGGCCCTCCAGCGGATGGCGCAGAAGGGCGGCTACGGCGGGCCGGTCGACGGGGTGATGGGCACCAACTCGTGGAAGGGCGTGCAGACCGTCCTGCGCCGCTTCGGGTACGCCGGCCCCATCGACGGCGCGCCGGGCACGAACACCTACGCCGCACTCCAGCGCCTCGCCAAGCTCGGGGGCTACACGGGTCCGGCCGACGGCGTCCTGGGCGGCATGTCGTGGAAGGGCGTGCAGAAGGTGCTCACCGGCTACGGCTACACCGGCCCGATCGACGGCGCGCCCGGCACCGGCACGTACGCGGCCCTCCAGCGGATGGCGCAGCTCGGGGGCTACACGGGTCCGGTCGACGGGGTCCCGGGCACCTACACCTGGGCCGCGCTCGCGAAGCTCGTCTGACGGGCTCGGCCGTCCGGGGGGTCCGGTCACCGCCCTGATCCGTCCTACCTGTACTTCTCGCAATCCGGCCTCTCCTGACCGGTCTTGCTCATATCTTCATCGTTGCGTGTCACGGGGCCGTCGAGGCCCGGCACATCCGCGTACCTTCCGGCGGCCCGCGCCGCCCGGAGCCGAGGAGGACGATGAGGAGCCGTGACGGGCTGTGGCGGGTCGCGGAGCTGCCGACGACCAGGGCGGGTGTCGAGCGGGCCTTCTCGTACTTCACCGCGGGGGTCCGGCTCGGCACGGTCGCGCAGATGGTCCCCGCCCTGAGGCTCGGGGCGGGGCGCTCGCCGTTCGAGGCCGGCTACCTCGCGTGCTGGGCCGCCGCCGCCCTGGCGGCGGTCGCGGTGAGCGCGGTGACGCTCGTGCGCGGGAGGCCGCCGGGCACGGCCGCGTCCGTGCTCGACTTCGCGCTGGCGGGCGCGCTGCTCGTCCTCGGGCCCCTGGTGCTCGCGCCGTGGGACCGCTTCGGCACGTGGACCGCGTTCCAGCCGGGATACGCGCTGTCCGTCATCATCACCGCGGCGGGCGTGCGCGGGCTGGGACTCTGGGCGGCCGGGCTGTTCGCGGTCTGCGCGGGCTACCTGGTCTACCTGGGCGGTGACGTGGGAAGCGACATGGCGCCCACCGCCGCGGGAAACGTCCTGACCTACGTGGTGTACGCGCTGGTCGCCCGCATGTTCTTCGGCTACACCCGGCGCATCGCGCACGACGCCGACGCCTCGCGGGCGCGCGCCGCCGAGCTCGCCCGGCGCGAGGAGGAACGGCGGGCCCGGGTGATGATGCACAACGGCGTCGCCGTCATGCGCCTGCTGACCGAGCAGGGGGACGACGCCACGCGGGCCCGGCTCGTAGGCCAGGCCGAGGTGGAGCTGCGCCGGATGCGGTCCTATCTGCGAGGCCAGGGCCCGGACGGCGGCGAGGGCGGCGACGGCGGCGCCGGGGGCGGGGGCGGGGGCGACGCGCACGCGGTGCGGCTCGCGCCGGTGATCACGCGGGTCCGCGACCGTTTCGCCGACCTCGGCGTCGTCGCCTCCCTCGACCTCGGCACCGCCCTGCGGGTGCCCGTCGCGCAGGCCGAGGCGCTGGAGCGCGCGCTGGAGAGCCTCCTCCTGAACGTACGGGCGCACGCCCGCGCGCACGAGGTGGTGGTGCACCTCGACGCGGACCCCGCCGGGGAGGGGGAGGAACCCGGGGGCTGGACGCTGACCGTGCACGACGACGGCGTCGGCTTCGACCCGGCGTCGGTGACCGCGGGCGTCGGACTGCGCGAGGTGGTCGTCGGCGAGCTCCGCCGGCGGGGCCTGGGGGTCGGGATCGCGTCGACGGTGGGCGAGGGGACGACGGTGACGGTCCGGTCGCGCCCCGGCCGGGGCGCGGATCCGGCGCGACCGGCCGGGGGCCCCGGAGGGGGCCGGGTCGTCGGCGCCGGGGACGCGCGGCAGGAGCGGCCGACCGTACGGGCCGCCTTCGCGGACGTGCCGTGAGGCCGGCCGTGGCGGTCGTCGACGACGCGTGGCTGATCCGGGATTCGATCGGCCTGCTCGTGCCCGGCGTGGAGGTCGTCGCCGCGGTCGCGACGGTGGAGGAGCTGGTACGCCTCGCCCCCGCGACGGACCTCGTGCTGCTCGACCTGCACCTCGCCGGCCCCGAGCGGCGGGCCGACGTCCGGCAGGGCGTCGCCGCCGTCCGGACCCTCACGGGACACGGCTACCGCGTCTGCGTCTACAGCCAGGAGGAACGCCGGTTCGTGCTCGCGGCGTGCCTGGCGGCGGGTGCGAGCGGCGTCGTCTCCAAGGCGCTGCCCCGCGACCGGACCGAGGCGCTCTTCCTGGAGGTCGCCGCGGGCGGCACCGTCGTGCCGCAGTCGGTCGTCGGCATCCTCGAGGCGCTCGTCCGGCGCGGCCGCATCACCCTGTTGAGCGAGCGTCAGCGCCAGATCCTGCACGGGCGTGCCCGCGGACTGAGCTACGCCCGGATCGCGCGGGACCTCTTCGTGAGCGAGTCGACGCTCCGCGGCTACTGGTTCGAGCTGACCGGGTCGCTGTCGGACTCGCTGCGCGGTCTCACCGCCGGCGAGATCGAGCGGGCGCTCGGACTCGCGCCCGGCGACCTGCTGGAGTTCTGGGCCGACGGGCCGGCCGACCGCGAGGCCTGGTGGCGCATCGGGCGGGGGGCGCGGGGACAGCGGTGAGGCCCCCCGCCGCCGTGCGGTGGGGGGCCTTGCCCGGGTCGGTTCGTGCGGCGTCAGGACGTCACAGCATGCCCAGCTTGATGAGGCTCAGGAGGGCGACCAGCTGGATCGCCGACGCGCCGAGGGCCTTGGGCCAGGGGAGGTCGTGGGAGCGGCTCACCATGAGGGTGAAGAGGGCTCCGGCGGCCAGCCAGGTCAGCCAGCCGAGGACCTGGACGAGGCCGTTCTCGCCGCCGAGGAAGACGGCGAAGAGGAGGCGGGGCGCGTCCGTGATCGACATGATCAGCATGGAGAGGCCGACGGTCGGCTGCCAGGTGCCGTCGCCGCCCAGCTGGCGGGCGAGGGTGTGGGTGACCGCGCCGAGGATGAGTCCGCCGAGGACGAAGCCGGTGGCGGTCATCAGGACGTACGGGATCGCCGTCGAGAGGGTCGCGTTGATCGCCTCGTCGCGGGCCTTGTCGAAGCCGAAGATCGCGAGCAGGCCGTAGAGGAAGGTGACGATCAGCGCCGGGCCCCAGACGGCGTGGTCCCGCATCCGGAGGAAGGTGTCCGCCGGTTTCAGCACGATGCCGCCCAGGAGCGCCTTCCAGGGCAGGCGGGGGCCCACGGGGGCGGGGGGCGCCTGGGGGCCGGCGGCCTGGCCGTACGGGTCGTCGACGCTGAACATCTGCGTGTGACCCGGGTTGTCGGCCGTCGAGTACTGCTGCCGGTGGTGCTGCTGCGGATCGCCGAAGTACTCCGGCTCGCCGTACGGCTGTTGTTGCCGCTGTCCCTGCTGTCCGTACGGCTGCCCCTGCGGTGGCTGCTGCCACTGCTGCTGCGGGTACGACGGAGGAGCCCCGTTGTACCCGTACGGCGCCTGCTGCGGTTGTTGGTGCTGCGGGGGGCGGTTGTCCCGGCCGCGTCCGTTCCTGAATCCAGCCACGTCACCGAACGTACCCGCTCCGGCTGTGGGCTCGCTCCTTTGCGGCTGACCTGTGACATCCCCTAGGGGACGCGACGGCCGTGACGCGGTCGTGGGGGAGGCGCCGGAGGGCCGTCACGGAACCGGCGTATCGCCTCCATACGGGTCTCGTGGCTTCGGAGGCGTCAACGACCCGACGGCACGGCCGAGGCACGCGAAAAGGGCCGCCCCGCGCTTCTCGCGCGGGGCGGCCCTCCTGCGTGTCCGGGATCAGACGGCCGGCTCGGGCTCCTCGGCCGGCTCCGGCTCCGGGTCGACCGGGGTCTTCACCGATTCGAGGAGCAGCTGGGCCACGTCCACGACGGTGACGGACTCCTTGGCCTTGCCCTCGTTCTTCTTGCCGTTGACCGAGTCGGTCAGCATGACGAGGCAGAACGGGCAGGCGGTGGAGACGATGTCCGGGTTGAGGGAGAGGGCCTCGTCGACGCGCTCGTTGTTGATGCGCTTGCCGATCCGCTCCTCCATCCACATCCGCGCGCCGCCGGCGCCGCAGCAGAAGCCGCGCTCCTTGTGGCGGTGCATCTCCTGCTGGCGCAGGCCGGGGACGGCGGACATGATCTCGCGCGGCGGCGTGTAGACCTTGTTGTGCCGGCCCAGGTAGCAGGGGTCGTGGTAGGTGATGAGGCCGTCGACCGGGGTGACCGGGATCAGCTTGCCCTCGTCGATGAGGTGCTGGAGCAGCTGGGTGTGGTGGATGACCTCGTACTCGCCGCCGAGCTGCGGGTACTCGTTGGCGATGGTGTTGAAGCAGTGCGGGCAGGTCGAGACGATCTTCTTGGCCGACTTCGGCTTCTTCGTCGACTCGTCCTCGTCGTCCTCGCCGAACGCCATGTTCAGCATGGCGACGTTCTCCTGGGCGAGCTGCTGGAACAGCGGCTCGTTGCCCAGGCGGCGGGGGGAGTCACCGGTGCACTTCTCGTCGCCGCCCATGATCGCGAACTTGACGCCCGCCATGTGCAGGAGCTCCGCGAAGGCCTTGGTGGTCTTCTTGGCCCGGTCCTCCAGGGCGCCGGCGCAGCCGACCCAGTACAGGTAGTCGAACTCGGAGAGGTCCTCCGCGTCCTTGCCGATGATCGGGACCTCGAAGTCGACCTCCTTGGTCCACTCGACGCGCTGCTTCTTGGCCAGGCCCCAGGGGTTGCCCTTCTTCTCCAGGTTCTTGAGCATCGTGCCCGCCTCGGACGGGAACGCGGACTCGATCATCACCTGGTAGCGGCGCATGTCGACGATGTGGTCGATGTGCTCGATGTCGACCGGGCACTGCTCGACGCAGGCGCCGCAGGTGGTGCAGGACCACAGGACGTCGGGGTCGATGACGCCGTTCTCCTCGGCGGTGCCGATGAGGGGGCGCTCGGCCTCGGCGATCGCGGAGGCCGGGACGTCCTTCAGCTGCTCCTCGGAGGCCTTCTCGTTGCCCTCCATGTCCTTGCCGCCGCCGGCGAGCAGGTACGGCGCCTTGGCGTGCGCGTGGTCGCGCAGCGACATGATGAGGAGCTTGGGGGAGAGCGGCTTGCCGGTGTTCCAGGCGGGGCACTGCGACTGGCAGCGGCCGCACTCGGTGCAGGTGGAGAAGTCGAGGATGCCCTTCCAGGAGAACTGCTCGACCTGGGAGACACCGAAGACGGCGTCCTCGGCCGGGTCCTCCCAGTCGATCTCCTTGCCGGCCGTCGTCATCGGCTGGAGCGCGCCCAGGGCGGTGGAGCCGTCGGCGTTGCGCTTGAACCAGATGTTCGGGAAGCCGAGGAAGCGGTGCCAGGCGACACCCATGTTGGTGTTGAGCGAGACCGTGATCATCCAGGTGAAGGACGTGACGATCTTGAGGCAGGCGAAGAAGTAGGTGAGGTACTGGATCGTGCTCGGGTCCAGGCCGTCGAGCAGCGCGATCAGCGGGTACGAGGCGAAGAAGCCCGGCTCCCAGCTCGTCACGTGGTGCTGGACGCCTTCGAGGGCGCGCAGCGTCATGATGCAGACGCCGACGATCAGGATGACGGCCTCGACGAAGTAGGCCTGGCCGGTCTTGGAGCCGGCGAAGCGCGACTTGCGGCCCGCCTTGGTCGGCTTGCTGAGCTGGCGGATCACGATGAGGGTCACGATGCCGAGGACCGTCATCAGGCCGAGGAACTCGGTGAAGACCTCGTACGGCAGCCAGTCGCCGATGATCGGGATCAGCCAGTCGGCCTGGAAGAGCTGGCCGAAGGCGTTCACGATGGTGAGGAGCAGCGAGAAGAAGCCCACCGCCACGAACCAGTGCGCGAAGCCGACGATGCCCCAGCGGTTCATCCTGGTGTGGCCGAGGAACTCCTTGACCAGGGTGATGGTGCGCTGCTTGGGGTCACCGGTGCGTGTACCGGCGGGCACGGGCTGACCGAGCCGCACGAAGCGGTAGATCTGCACGGTGGCGCGGCCGAACAGCGCGACGGCCACCACCGTGATGGCGATCGACACGATGATCGCGGCGAGTTGCATGACGGGCTCCTCGGGCGGGCCTACTAAGCGGTAACTTATTGAGTTCCTGCTGAGATTACCCGGTCACGGCGCCGCGCTGTAGCGGCGCTCGCGGTGATATGTGTCGCTCAGGCAAACCTTGCCGCGCGACGTCTACGGACTGCTGGAAGCGTACGCGCCAGGATGGCGAGGTCCATCCCCAGCCAATGATGGTCCACGTAGTGGAGATCGAGCAGCTCGCGCTCCTCCCACGGCAGCTCCGAGCGGCCGCTGATCTGCCACGGGCCGGTGAGTCCCGGGCGCACGGAGAGCCGGCGCCGGCCGTCGCCCGCGCACTCGCGGTGGGTGGGGGTCAGCGGACACGGTCCCACCAGTGACATCCGGCCGGTGACGACGTGCAGCAGCAGGGGCAGCGCGGCCAGCGGGCTCCTCGTGCGGAAGGTCAGCATCGTGAAGGCCCGGCCGTCCAGTCCGGCCACCGTCCGCCGGCGCAGCACGCCGCGGCCCGGGGTGGCCGAGCCGAGCGCGACCGAGAGGGCGACGGCGAGGACCAGGGGGGAGAGGAGGGCGAGGAGGGTGACTCCGCCCGTCAGGTCGAGCGTGCGCTTCGCCGTCATGCGCCCTGCCTCCGTGCTCCGACGAGATCCGAAAGGAATCATGGGATATTCGTGGGATATGCCTGCTTTGCCCGGCCGCGGGCATCCGGACTCTCTCACGCCGCACCCCGTCCGGTCCGGCACCGACGCGCTCACGAGCGTTCTTTGAGCGGGCCCGCAGGCGAAGAGTTGAGTCGCCTCCACTCAGGTCTGTTGACGCGATCGGTGTCGTCGTGCATCCTTGAGTCAGTTCCACTCAAGTCGGTCAGCTGGAGGAATCGAAATGGCACGTGCGGTCGGCATCGACCTGGGCACGACTAACTCCGTCGTCAGCGTTCTGGAAGGCGGCGAGCCCACCGTCATCACCAACGCCGAGGGCGCCAGGACCACGCCGTCCGTCGTCGCCTTCGCGAAGAACGGCGAGGTGCTCGTCGGCGAGGTGGCCAAGCGCCAGGCCGTCACCAACGTCGACAGGACCATCCGGTCGGTCAAGCGCCACATGGGCACCGACTGGAAGATCGAGATCGACGGCAAGAACTTCAACCCGCAGCAGATGAGCGCCTTCATCCTGCAGAAGCTGAAGCGCGACGCCGAGGCCTACCTGGGCGAGAAGGTCGTCGACGCGGTCATCACCGTCCCGGCGTACTTCAACGACTCCGAGCGTCAGGCCACCAAGGAGGCCGGTGAGATCGCGGGCCTCAACGTCCTGCGCATCGTCAACGAGCCGACCGCGGCCGCCCTGGCGTACGGCCTGGACAAGGACGACCAGACGATCCTCGTCTTCGACCTCGGTGGCGGCACCTTCGACGTGTCCCTCCTGGAGATCGGCGACGGCGTCGTCGAGGTGAAGGCCACCAACGGTGACAACCACCTCGGTGGTGACGACTGGGACCAGCGCGTCGTCGACTACCTGGTGACGCAGTTCCAGAACGGTCACGGCGTGGACCTGGCCAAGGACAAGATGGCTCTCCAGCGTCTCCGCGAGGCCGCGGAGAAGGCGAAGATCGAGCTGTCGTCCTCGACCGAGACCTCGATCAACCTGCCCTACATCACGGCGTCCGCCGAGGGCCCGCTGCACCTGGACGAGAAGCTCACGCGCGCCCAGTTCCAGCAGCTGACCTCGGACCTGCTCGACCGCTGCAAGGTGCCGTTCCACAACGTCATCAAGGACGCGGGCATCCAGCTCTCCGAGATCGACCACGTCGTCCTCGTCGGTGGCTCGACCCGTATGCCGGCCGTCGCCGAGCTCGTCAAGGAGCTGACCGGCGGTCAGGACGCCAACAAGGGCGTCAACCCGGACGAGGTCGTCGCCATCGGCGCCGCCCTCCAGGCCGGTGTCCTCAAGGGTGAGGTCAAGGACGTCCTGCTCCTCGACGTGACCCCGCTGTCCCTCGGCATCGAGACCAAGGGCGGCATCATGACCAAGCTCATCGAGCGCAACACCACGATCCCGACCAAGCGGTCCGAGATCTTCACGACGGCCGAGGACAACCAGCCGTCCGTGCAGATCCAGGTCTACCAGGGCGAGCGCGAGATCGCGGCGTACAACAAGAAGCTCGGCATGTTCGAGCTGACCGGTCTGCCGCCGGCCCCGCGTGGCGTCCCGCAGATCGAGGTCGCCTTCGACATCGACGCCAACGGCATCATGCACGTGACCGCGAAGGACCTGGGCACGGGCAAGGAGCAGAAGATGACCGTCACCGGCGGCTCCTCGCTGCCGAAGGACGAGGTCGACCGGATGCGCCAGGAGGCCGAGCAGTACGCGGACGAGGACCACCGTCGCCGCGAGGCCGCCGAGTCCCGCAACCAGGGCGAGCAGCTCGTCTACCAGACGGAGAAGTTCCTCAAGGACAACGAGGACAAGGTCCCCGGTGACGTCAAGGCCGAGGTCGAGGCCGCGCTCGTCGAGCTGAAGGAGAAGCTCAAGGGCGAGGACACCGCCGAGATCCGCACCGCCACCGAGAAGGTCGCGGCCGTCTCCCAGAAGCTGGGCCAGGCGCTGTACGCCGACGCCCAGGGCGCGCAGGCCGCGGGCGGCGAGGCTCCGAACACGTCGAAGGACGACGACGTGGTCGACGCCGAGATCATCGACGACGAGCAGCCGAAGGGCGGCCAGGCGTGACCGAGGAGACCCCGGGCTTCGAGGAGAAGTCCGACGTCCCCTCCGGCGCCACCCCTGACGACGCCGCCGAGGCCGTCGAGAACTCCGCCACGGAGGACTCGACGGCCCCGGCCGGGGACGCGAGCAACGAGAAGTCGGCCGGTACCGCGGGCCTCACCGCCCAGCTGGACCAGGTCCGTTCCGCGCTCGACGAGCGCACCGCGGACCTCCAGCGGCTCCAGGCCGAGTACCAGAACTACCGCCGCCGCGTGGAGCGGGACCGGGTCACGGTCAAGGAGATCGCCGTCGCGAGCCTCCTGTCCGAGCTCCTCCCCGTGCTCGACGACGTCGGCCGGGCCCGGGAACACGGCGAGCTCGTGGGCGGGTTCAAGTCGGTGGCCGAATCGCTGGAGACCGTCGTCGCCAAGATGGGCCTGCAGCAGTTCGGCAAGGAGGGCGAGCCCTTCGACCCGACGATCCACGAGGCCCTGATGCACTCGTACGCGCCGGACGTCACCGAGACGACCTGCGTGGCGATCCTGCAGCCGGGGTACCGGATCGGCGAGCGGACCATCCGGCCCGCCCGTGTGGCCGTCGCCGAGCCCCAGCCGGGCGCGCAGGCGAAGGCGGAGGAGTCGGAAGACCCCGACACGTCCGAGAAGGACAGCGAGTAACAGCCGTACCCGCACGCGGGAGGAGGGACGTCGATGAGCACGAAGGACTTCGTCGAGAAGGACTACTACAAGGTTCTCGGCGTCCCCAAGGACGCCACCGAGGCCGAGATCAAGAAGGCGTACCGGAAGCTCGCCCGCGAGAACCATCCGGACGCCAACAAGGGCGACACCAAGGCCGAGGAGCGCTTCAAGGAGATCTCCGAGGCCAACGACATCCTCGGTGACCCCAAGAAGCGCAAGGAGTACGACGACGCCCGCGCGCTGTTCGGGAACGGCGGCTTCCGGGCCGGCGGCCCCGGCGGCGGCTCGTTCAACTTCGACCTGGGCGACCTCTTCGGAGGCGCCCAGGGCGGGGCGGGCGGCGGCTTCGGCGGCGGTGGCGGCATCGGGGACGTCTTCGGAGGCCTGTTCAACCGCGGTGCCGGCGGGGGCACGCGCACCCAGCCGCGGCGCGGCCAGGACATCGAGTCCGAGGTGACGCTCAGCTTCACCGAGGCCATCGAGGGCGCGACCGTACCGCTGCGGATGTCCAGCCAGCAGCCGTGCACGGCCTGTTCGGGCACCGGCGACAAGAACGGCACGCCCCGGGTGTGCCCGACCTGCGTCGGCACCGGTCAGGTCTCGCGCGGCAGCGGCGGCGGCTTCTCGCTCACCGACCCCTGCGTCGACTGCAAGGGCCGCGGCCTCATCGCCGAGAACCCCTGCGAGGTCTGCAAGGGCAGCGGGCGCGCCAAGTCGTCCCGCACCATGCAGGTCCGCATCCCGGCGGGAGTCTCCGACGGGCAGAAGATCAGGCTGCGCGGCAAGGGAGCGCCGGGCGAGCGCGGCGGGCAGAACGGCGACCTGTACGTCGTCGTGCACGTCGACGCCCACCCGGTCTTCGGCCGCAAGGACGACAACCTCACCGTCACGGTGCCGGTCTCCTTCGCGGAGGCGGCGCTCGGCGGCGAGATCAAGGTGCCGACCCTCGGCGGTCCCGCGGTCACGCTCAAGCTGCCCGCGGGCTCGGCGAACGGTCTGACCATGCGCGCCCGGGGCAAGGGCGCGGTCCGCAAGGACGGCACCCGCGGCGACCTCCTCGTGACGGTCGAGGTCGCGGTGCCCAAGGAACTGGACGACAAGGCACGCGAGGCCCTGGAGACCTACCGCGAGGCGACCGCCTCCGAGGACCCCCGGGCGGAGCTGTTCCAGGCCGCGAAGGGAGCGTGACCATGGACGGACGCCGACGCAATCCGTTCGAACTGACCGACGAGTCGCCGGTGTACGTCATCTCGGTGGCGGCCCAGCTCTCCGGGCTGCACCCGCAGACCCTGCGGCAGTACGACCGGCTGGGTCTGGTCTCCCCGGACCGTACGGCCGGGCGGGGGCGGCGCTACTCGGCCCGTGACATCGAGCTGCTCCGCCAGGTGCAGCAGCTGTCGCAGGACGAGGGCATCAACCTGGCCGGAATCAAGCGCATCATCGAGCTGGAGAACCAGGTCGCGGCGCTGCAGAGCCGGATCGCCGAGCTGTCCGCGGCGGTCGACGGCGCGGCGGCGGCGATGCGCCAGCGCGAGGCCCAGGTCCACGCCTCGTACCGGCGCGACCTGGTGCCCTACCAGGACGTGCAGCAGGCGAGCGCCCTGGTGGTGTGGCGTCCCAAGCGCGGCGAGTAGGTCCGCGAGGTACCCGTCGAAGCCCTGTCCACAGCTGTGGACGGGGCTTTCGCGCTTCCCGGGGTCAGGGGATCAGTTCGGAGACGATCTCGCCGACCGTCTCGTACCACGGGGAGGCGCCGGTCCCGAACGCGGCGGCCAGGGTGGTGCCGACGGCGATGTCGCGGGGCGTCGCGCCGGGCTCCCAGGTGTCGATGACCCGCCCGTTCCCCGAGCACAGCAGCTCGCCGACGCGGCGGCCGTCCCGGGTGAAGCGGCTGTGGTCGTGGCTGCTCGGGACGAGCCGGTAGCGGACGCCGCCGGTGTGGACGTCGACCCGGTACGACCGGCGCAGCAGCCGCCCGCGGGCCGGCCGGATGGCGGCCGGCTCCCCGTCCACGGTGAGGGCGAGGAGCTCCGCCCGGCGGGTGCCGATCGGCGTGTGGGCGTCGGGGAGCGTTCCCGGGGCCCGTACGAGCTCCACGGCGGGCAGTCCGTGGCCGGACACCCGGAGCGTGCCCGCGGGGCCGTCCAGGTCGATCTGTGCGTACACGGTGGTCAGTTGTCCCGTTCGAGGATGCCGGACTGCGCGATCAGATAGCCGAGCTGGGCCCGGCTCCCGCTGCCGAGCGCGGCGGCGAGTTTGGCGATGTGGGCGCGGCAGGTGCGCACGTTCATCCCGAGGCGGCGGGCGATGGCCTCGTCGACGTGGCCTTCGACGAGGAGCTTGGCGATGGACCGCTGGACGCCCCCTATGCCGTCCACGGACGGGCTGTAGGGGATCTCCTCCTCCCAGGGCACGCCGTGGAGCCAGAACTGGTCGAAGACGCCGACGAGGTACTGGACGAGGCCTTCGTGGCGGAGTTCGAGGGCGACCTGGCGGTCGCTGCGCGCGGGGACGAAGGCGACCTTGCGGTCGACGATGATCAGCCGGTCGATGATCTCCTCGAGGGTGCGCAGTTCGAGGCCGTAGGGGGCGACGCGCTCGACGTAGGCGAGGGTGGCGGGGTGGTGCCGGGCGGTGTGCTGGTAGAGCGTGCGCATCCGGACGCCGCGGTTGAGCAGGGGTTCCATCCGCCGCAGGGCCGCTTCGAGGGTCTCGGGGCGCCGTCCGCTGCCGGGCTGGATCGTGAGGAGTTCCTCGGTGCACTCGTTGATGACGCGGTCCAGCGTCGCGTTGATGACGCTGAGGCCTTCGAGGACGGTGATCGCCTGTGCGGCGGAGGGGTTGGGGGTGTGGATCGCGAGGAATGGCTCGAACGCGTCGGCGAGCGCGATGGCGTGCTGCCGACGCGCCTGTATCTCCTGTTCGATGGGGTGGACGAGCTGGTTGAGGGCGATCGAGGGCGACACCGGGTGCAGCCACTGGCTGTCGTCGGGGTCGGGGTGAAGGAGGGAGAGCTCCTTCAGGCACGGGGCGGCCGCGGCCTCGGAGCGGGCGATTCGACCCGTGCGGAGGGCGTTCGCGTACAGCTCCTTGCCCACGTCGCATAGTTCACCGTGACTGTGGTTATGGCCCGTTCCGTCACATTCCAGACTCATTTGCACCCCCCTCAGGGTCATGAATTACAGGAACATGATGCCCGGGTTGGCTGGTGGACGGGTCATGAGTGAGTCATCGTCTAACTCGCGGGGGGGAGGTAGTGATCAAAAGAGGTGGAGATCGGCCATGACCAGGATGGTTCGTGCACTTAGCGCCATAGCCGTTGCGGCGGCTGTTCTCGGTGTGCTCGCACTCGACGGCGAGCCCTCATGGGAGACCACCCCGGCGCACTCCGTAGTGGCGGAGCCGGGCGAGCCTTCGTGGGAGAGCACTCCGGCGCACGATGTGCTCGCGTCGCCCGGCGAGCCGTCTTGGGAGATCCTTCCCAAGGGTGCGGGCGCGTGAGCGTCCCGCCCGACGACCCCAGGTTCCGGCGTGAGATGGCCTCGGCCTATCGCTCCGGATGGCACTTCGTCGATCTCGCCACGGCCATCCCCCACCGTGGCGACTCGCTGAAGGTCACCCTCTTCGGGGAGCCGATCGTCGTCGCGCGTGAGCAGGACGAGGACGTCCGTGCCTACCGCTGTCTCCGGCGCCCCCGGGGCGCACCGCAGCCGATCCGCTGTGCCATCCGGTACGGCATGATCTTCGTCAATCTCGACCAGCGTGACCACCAGCTGATCGAGCCAGAGACCATCACCGCCACCCCCCGCAGTGCCTGAGCGATTCCCCCGTCGTTGTAGATCGCTCCGGCACTTCCCCCACACAGCGGCGCCATCGCGGACCTGAAACGCGATGGCGCCGCTGTGCTGCCCGCGCGCGTTCTCCGGCGCGCGCGGCGCCCCCGGACGAGCCCGCGTACCTCTCGGGCGGGGGCTTGGCGCCCGGGACGGGCCCGCGTACCTCTCAGGCGGGGGTCCGGCGCCCGGGACGGGTTCGCGCGCCTCTCAGGCGCGGCCCATCGCCCGGGTGAGGGCGATCTCGATGACGACGCGGTCCGGGTTCGGGGCCGGCGTGCGGCCGTACCGCTCGGCGTAGCGGGCGACGGCGTCCGCGACCACCTCGGCCTCCGTGCGGATGTGGGCGACGCCCTCCAGGGTGGCCCAGCGCCCCTTGTCGACCTGGCAGACCGCGACCCGCGCGCCGTCCGCGCCCGCCGCCAGGACGTTGGCGACCTTCCGGCTGTTCTTGTTGGTGATCACGCGCGCGAACCCGCCCTCGGGGTCGTACGTGACGCCGACCGCCACGACGTGCGGGGTGCCGTCCGGGCGGGGCGTGGTCAGGGTGCTCATGTGGTACTCGCGCCAGAAGCCCGCGTACGAGTCGGAGGGGTTCCTCGGGTCCGTTGCCATGCCCGGAAACTACCCGGGGCGGGGCTCCCTCCCACACCTTGAGCGGGTTCGACTCAACTTTGTGTACCCTGGAGAAGTCATAGAGGAGAGGACCCACGAGAACCCAGGAGGAGCACCGCACGTGGACGCCGAACTGACCAACCGGAGCCGGGACGCGATCAACGCGGCGAGCAGCCGCGCCGTGTCCGAGGGGCACGCCGACCTGACCCCCGCGCACCTGCTGCTCGCGCTGCTGACCGGTCAGGACAACGAGAACATCACCGACCTGCTCGCCGCCGTCGAGGCCGACCAGGCCGTGGTGCGGTCCGGCACGGAGCGCCTGCTGGCCGCCCTGCCGAGCATCACGGGGTCCACGGTCGCGCCCCCGCAGCCCAACCGCGACTTCCTCGCCGTCATCGCCGACGCCGACAAGCGCGCCAAGGAACTCGGGGACGACTACCTCTCCACCGAGCACCTGCTCATCGGCATCGCGGCCAAGGGCGGGCAGACCGGTGAGATCCTCGACCGGCAGGGCGCGAGCGCATCGAAGCTGCTCGACGCGTTCGAGAAGAGCAGGGGAGGACGCCGGGTGACCACACCGGACCCGGAGGGCCAGTACAAGGCGCTGGAGAAGTTCGGCACGGACTTCACGGCCGCCGCGCGCGAGGGCAAGCTCGACCCGGTCATCGGCCGGGACCACGAGATCCGGCGCGTCGTCCAGGTGCTGTCCCGCCGCACCAAGAACAACCCGGTCCTCATCGGCGAGCCCGGCGTCGGCAAGACCGCCGTCGTCGAGGGCCTCGCCCAGCGGATCGTGAAGGGCGACGTGCCCGAGTCGCTGAAGAACAAGCGGCTGGTCTCGCTGGACCTCGGCGCGATGGTCGCGGGCGCCAAGTACCGCGGCGAGTTCGAGGAGCGCCTCAAGACCGTCCTCTCCGAGATCAAGGAGAGCGACGGCCAGATCATCACCTTCATCGACGAGCTGCACACGGTCGTCGGCGCGGGCGCCGGCGGCGACTCCGCCATGGACGCCGGCAACATGCTGAAGCCGATGCTGGCCCGCGGCGAGCTCCGCATGGTCGGCGCGACCACCCTCGACGAGTACCGCGAGCGGATCGAGAAGGACCCCGCCCTGGAGCGCCGCTTCCAGCAGGTCCTGGTCGCCGAGCCGACCGTCGAGGACACCGTCGCCATCCTGCGCGGTCTGAAGGGCCGCTACGAGGCCCACCACAAGGTGCAGATCAACGACTCCGCCCTGGTGGCCGCCGCGACCCTGTCCGACCGGTACATCACCTCCCGCTTCCTCCCCGACAAGGCCATCGACCTCGTCGACGAGGCCGCCTCCCGGCTCCGCATGGAGATCGACTCCTCGCCCGTCGAGATCGACGAGCTCCAGCGCTCCGTGGACCGGCTCCGCATGGAGGAGCTGGCCCTGAAGAACGAGACGGACGCGGCGAGCAAGCAGCGCCTGGAGAAGCTGCGGCGCGACCTCGCCGACCGCGAGGAGGAGCTCCGCGGCCTCACCGCCCGCTGGGAGAAGGAGAAGCAGTCCCTCAACCGGGTCGGCGAGCTCAAGGAGCGCCTCGACGAGGCCCGCGGCCGCGCCGAGCGCGCCCAGCGCGACGGCGACTTCGACACCGCGTCCAAGCTGCTGTACGGCGAGATCCCGGCCCTCGAACGGGAGCTGGAGGCCGCCAGCGAGGCCGAGGCCCAGCAGGAGGCCAGCAAGGACACGATGGTGAAGGAGGAGGTGGGCCCGGACGACATCGCGGACGTCGTCGGCGCCTGGACCGGAATCCCCGCCGGCCGCCTCCTGGAGGGCGAGACGCAGAAGCTGCTGCGCATGGAGGACGAGCTCGGCAAGCGGCTGATCGGCCAGTCCGAGGCCGTCCGGGCCGTCTCCGACGCCGTGCGCCGCACCCGGGCCGGCATCGCCGACCCCGACCGGCCCACCGGCTCCTTCCTCTTCCTCGGCCCGACCGGCGTCGGCAAGACCGAGCTGGCGAAGGCACTCGCGGACTTCCTCTTCGACGACGAGCGGGCGATGGTCCGCATCGACATGTCGGAGTACGGCGAGAAGCACTCCGTCGCCCGGCTGGTCGGCGCGCCTCCCGGCTACGTCGGGTACGAGGAGGGCGGCCAGCTCACGGAGGCGGTCCGCCGCCGTCCGTACAGCGTGGTCCTGCTCGACGAGGTGGAGAAGGCGCATCCGGAGGTCTTCGACGTCCTGCTCCAGGTCCTGGACGACGGACGCCTGACCGACGGCCAGGGCCGGACGGTGGACTTCCGCAACACCATCCTGATCCTCACGTCGAACCTGGGCAGTCAGTTCCTGGTCGACCCGCTGACCGCGGAGGACGTCAAGAAGCAGCAGGTCCTCGAGGTCGTCCGGGCGAGCTTCAAGCCCGAGTTCCTCAACCGGCTCGACGACCTGGTCGTCTTCTCGGCCCTCGACCGGGCCGAGCTGGGGCGGATCGCGCAGCTCCAGATCGACCGGCTCGCGAAGCGGCTCGCCGAGCGCAGGCTCACCCTGGACGTCACCCCGACGGCCCTGGAGTGGCTCGCCGAGGAGGGAAACGACCCCGCGTACGGCGCCCGGCCGCTGCGCCGCCTCATCCAGACGGCGATCGGCGACCGGCTCGCCAGAGAGATCCTCGCCGGCGAGGTCGTCGACGGCGACACGGTCCGGGTGGACCGGTTCGAGGACGGCCTGATCGTCGGCCCGGCGCGCTGAGGCCCGTCCGGGCGGGCCCCGGCGGGCCTGCGCGCCGGAGGACATCAGGTGTACGAGGGCGGTGCCGCCGCCCTCGTACACCACCTTGAAGCGGACGTGGAGCACCTGGCCGGCGTCGGCCCCACGGCACAGGTCCTCGTCGCAGGGGGTGGTCGCCTCCGCGGCCGGACAGGTGGCTTCCGGCCACTCGGCCACCCCGGCGCGGGGCGTGCGGAAGTCGACGGTGACGGACGAGTCCTGCCGGTGCATCCCGGTGCACAGGGCGTCCTCGGCGGACCCGGGAATTTTTTCTTCCGTTCCCCCAGGGGAACGAGATCCTGTCAGCTGGCAGCGGATCTCGCCGCTTCCGGACCAACGGGGCTTGCCACGTACCGCCCGGCATGGGAGAGGATGGCGAGCATCCGTACGAAGGGAAATACACGGTGAGCATCGACCCGTCCTCGATTCCGAATTTCGGGGGCCAGCCCCAGCCTCAGGCCGCAGGACCGGCGGGCCCCGTCGTCCCCGACCAGGACCTCGTCAAGCAGCTCCTCGAGCAGATGGAGCTGAAGTACGTCGTCGACGACGAGGGTGACCTCGCGGCGCCGTGGGAGGAATTCCGCACGTACTTCATGTTCCGCGGCGAGGAGGAGCAGCAGGTCTTCTCGGTGCGGACGTTCTACGACCGCCCGCACTCGGCCGACGACCGCGCGAAGATCCTCGACGCGATCGACGACTGGAACCGCCGCACCCTGTGGCCCAAGGTGTACACCCACCTGCACGAGGAGGAGGACGGCTCCGCCACCCTCCGCCTCATCGGCGAGGCCCAGATGCTGATCGGCACCGGCGTCGCCCTGGAGCACTTCGTGTCCTCCACGGTCAGCTGGGTCCGCGCCTCCATCGAGTTCGACAAGTGGATCGTCGAGCAGTTCGGCCTGGAGACCCCCGAGGACAAGGCCCCGGGCGACGAGGAGGCGTAACCCTCCCCGCCGACCGGCGCACGGGAGCCCGGCCCCCTTCCGCGGGGGCCGGGCTCCCGTGCGTCCGGACCGCCTCAGGCGAGGCGCTTGAGGCGGGAGACCGCCTCCTCCAGGACCTCGGCCTTCTTGCAGAAGGCGAAGCGGACGAAGGGGGCGCCGGCCTCGCGGTGGTCGTAGAAGACGGCGTTGGGGATGGCGACCACACCGGCCCGCTCGGGCAGGGAGCGGCAGAAGTCGAAGCCGTCGGTGGCGCCGAGCGGGCGGATGTCGGTGGTGACGAAGTAGGTGCCGGCGGGACGGTAGACCTCGAAGCCGGCCTGCGCGAGGCCCTCGCTCAGCAGGTCCCGCTTGGCCTGGAGGTCGGCGCGCAGGGAGTCGAAGTACGCGTCCGGAAGGCGGAGCGCCTCGGCGATCGCGTACTGGAAGGGGCCGGCGGAGACGTACGTGAGGAACTGCTTGGCCGAGCGGACGGCGGAGGTCAGTTCGGGGCTCGCGGTGATCCAGCCGACCTTCCAGCCCGTGAACGAGAACGTCTTGCCGCTCGAACCGATGGTGACCGTGCGCTCGCGCATGCCGGGGAGGGTCGCGATCGGCACGTGCTCGGTGCCGTCGAAGACCAGGTGCTCGTACACCTCGTCGGTGACCACGAGCAGGTCCCGCTCGACCGCCAGCTCGGCGATCGCGGTCAGCTCGGCACGGGTGAGGACGGTGCCGGTGGGGTTGTGCGGGGTGTTGAGCAGGATCAGCCGGGTCCGGTCGGTGACGGCGGCCCGCAGCTCGTCCAGGTCGAGGACGTAGCTCCCCTCGTGGGGGCGGAGGGTGACCGGGACGCGGGTGCCGCCGGCCATCGCGACACAGGCCGCGTACGAGTCGTAGTACGGCTCCAGGGCGATCACCTCGTCGCCCGGCTCGACGAGTGCGAGCAGGGCCGCCGCGATCGCCTCGGTCGCGCCCGCGGTGACCAGCACCTCCGCGTCGGGGTCGTACGCGAGGCCGTACCGCTCCCGCTGGTGGTCGGCGACGGCCGTGCGCAGCTCGGGGACGCCGGGGCCGGGCGGGTACTGGTTGCCGCGGCCGTCCCGCAGCGCGCGGACGGCGGCCTCCCGGATCTCCTCCGGGCCGTCGGTGTCGGGGAAGCCCTGACCGAGGTTGATCGACCCGGTCCTGGCGGCGAGCGCGGACATCTCGGCGAAGATCGTCGTCCCGAACTCGGCGAGGCGGCGATTGAGCAGCGGTCGTGTCATGAGGGCCATCCTGGGGGGAAGCTCTGGACTTGCTCAAGTGTGCTTTGACAGGGTCGCGGCGAGGGGATCGCCCTGGCATGGACATCGCATTCTTCCTCCTCGGGATCGCGGCCGTGATCGGCTTCGCGGTGTGGCTCGTCGCGCGCGGGATGAGCGGTACGAGGCGCCCGAGCGGCGGCGGTGACAGCTGGTGGGCCGGGTCGGGCTCCACCTCCTCCCCCTCGTCCTCGTCGTCCTCCTCCAGCTCCTCCTGCTCCTCGTCCTCGTCGTTCTCCTGCTCCTCCTCCTCGTGTTCCGGCTCGTCCTGCTCGTCGTCCTCGTGCTCCAGCTCGTCGTCGTGCAGCTGAAGCTCTCGATTCGCTCAAGTCGGCTTTGACGGGGGCCCGTAGGGGGCATCCCCCTCGCACAGAAGAACGGGGGTAGTACAGATGGAACTCTTCATCGTCATCCTGGGGGCCGTGGTCGTCATCGGCCTCGCCTCCACCGCCCGGGACCGCCGGCGCCGCAGGCGGCGCGGGAGCCGCAAGCGCGGTGGCTGGGCCGACGGCGGGGGCGGCTGCGGCGGGGGCGCCTCCTCCTGCGGGTCGAGCTGCGGCGGCGGTGGCTGCGGTGGTGGCTGCGGCGGCAGCTGAGCGCGTGACGGCTCCGGAGGCACGTGACGTTGGCAATGCGTGCCGACATCTCGATCGATTCTGATTGAACAATTGAACTGTGGGTTCCCCGAAGGGGTTGGAAAACACAGCAAGTTGGGTAAAAACGCTGCGAGTCGCCCGGCGTCCGTGGTTCTCTCGCTCCTGACAGAGACAGCCCTCGGACCGTGTGTGGAACCGAGCCGGCGATCCCCCACTCCCGTTGGACCCTCTCCGGGGCGCCCCCGGCCCACCCGTCAAACCGTGTTTGCGGAGCCGACCCATGCTCACCACCCTGAAGACCACCTACACCGACACCCGAGCGGCCGATCTGGCCTGGGCGCTGGGGCGCGAGCCGCTCCCCGCCCTCGCGGTGCTCGACCTCGAACTCACCGGCGCCAAGCTGCAGTTGAGGCTGCTCGGCGCCTCCCATCAGGTCCTCCTCGAAGAGGACGGCGGCAGCTGCTCGGAGACGGTGGCCTGCATGCCCGGCAGCACCACCCCGCTCCCGCTCGGCGTCTCCAAGCGCGTCGGCGAATGGGAGTACGAATTCGCCGCACGCGTCGAGACGCTCCCGCACGGCGCGTTCGCGGGGCGCGCCCAGGAGCTGCTCGCCCTCGTCGCCGACCATCCCAACGGCCTCGCGGGCACCTTCCCCGGCTCGCCGCACGCCTTCACGGCGATGCTGGCGCACCGTCACGAGGGCCAGGTGCGGTGGCGCACCTGGCACGCCTACCCGCAGGAGGGGCAGTTGGTGGTGACCAGGACCCGCATCGGCGCACGTATGCCCGCGACGCTCTGATGCATCCCCCCGGCGGCCCAGGTGCACTCGTGTGGGTGACAAAGGGTCCGTCAGTCGTGACGTAGCGTTACGGTCATGATCGAGCCGACCGTGACCATGCCACCCAAGAGGGTGCGACGGCCGCCCGCGCGGCGGCCCGTCCGGCCACGGGAGGCGGTGCGGTTCCCGGTCCTCGCGGTGGTGTTCGTCTGCGCCGCCTGCGGCCTGGTCTACGAACTGGAACTGGTCGCGCTCGCCTCCTACTTGATCGGCGACTCGGTCACCCAGGCCTCCGTCGTGCTCTCCGTGATGGTCTTCGCGATGGGCGTCGGCTCACTGCTCGCCAAGCGGCTGCGCTGCCGCGCCGCCGTCGGCTTCGGCCTGGTCGAGGCCGGGCTCGCGCTCGTCGGCGGCTGCTCGGCGATGGTGCTGTACGCGGCCTTCGCCTGGCTCGGCGAGTCGCGGTACGTGCTCGTGGCGTTCTCGCTCGCCATCGGCGTGCTCATCGGCGCCGAGATCCCGCTCCTCATGTCGCTGATACAGCGGGCGCCCCGGTCCCGGCGGGCCGGTCGGCAGGCCGCGCCCGGGGAGCAGGACGACGCCGCCGGGACGGTCGCCGACCTCTTCGCCGCCGACTACGTCGGCGCGCTGGTCGGCGGCCTCGCCTTCCCGTTCCTGCTGCTGCCCTGGCTCGGCCAGCTCACCGGCGCGCTCGTCACCGGCGCGGTCAACGCGGTGGCGGGCGGCGGGCTCGTCCTGTGGGTGTTCCGCCGCGACCTGACCCGCCGCTCGCGGGCCCTGCTCATGGCGGTGAACGTGGCCGTCCTCGCCGTCCTCGCCACCGCGACCGTGCTCGTCGACGACTTCGAACAGGCGGCGCGCCGGGCCGTGTACGGCGAGCGGGTGCGGGTCGCCGTCCACACCGACCTCCAGGAGGTCGTGGTCACGGGCGGCCGGGAGGGGCCGCCGGACCTCTTCCTCGACGGCCGCCTCAGAGTGGCCGGCCAGGACGAGTACCGCTACCACGAGGCGCTCGTCCACCCCGCGATGAAGGGCGCGCACGCGCGCGTGCTGATCGTCGGCGGCGGGGACGGCCTGGCCGCCCGCGAGGCCCTGCGCTACCAGGGGGTCCGCGCCGTCACCGTCGTCGAGATCGATCCGGGCGTCGTCCGCCTCGCCCGTACGGACCCGGCACTCGCCACGCTCAACGCGCAGGCGTTCCGGGACCCGCGCGTCCGGGTGGTCTACGCGGACGCGTTCGGCTGGCTGAGGGAGGCCGCCGATCGTGTGCAGGAACGGTACGACGTGGTGATCTCCGACCTGCCCGACCCCGGCATCACCCCCAGCACCAAGCTGTACTCCGAGGAGTTCTACGGCCTGGTGGCCCGCGTGCTCACCGGCGCCGGACGGTTCGCCGTGCACGCCGGATCCGCCGCCGACCGGCCCCGCACCTACTGGACCGTGGACGCCACCCTGCGCGCCGCCGGATTCGCGACCCGCCCGTACAGCGCGAGCGGCCGCACCCCCGGCTTCGCCGCCGGACCCGACCGCGCGGACCGCACCGGCCGCACGGGCCGGGGACCGTGCGACTGGGGTTTCCTCCTCGCGGTCCCCGGCGACCGGCCGCCCGTCCTGGGGCTCGCGTCCGACGCGCCCCGACTGCGCTCGCTCGCCGCGGACACCCTGGCCGTCGCGGCCCGCCGCGCCGAACGCACCAGGCCCGCCGCACTGCCCCCGTCCACGCTCGTGCACCCGCGATACGGCGCCTGAGGACGGGGCGACGCGCGGACGGCCGGGTGCCCCGGCGGCGGGCGGGGGCGCGCGCCCCCGCGTCAAACAGGCGACGTCGCGCCCCCGCCTGAGTAGGCTCGGCTTCCATGGAGCATGAGGTGTTCGTTCCCGTCCCGGCCGAGGCCCTGCGCGCGACGCTCACGGACCCGGCCCGGGTGGTGCGCTGCGTGCCCGGGCTCCAGCGTGACGCCGACGAGGCGGCGGGCCCCCTCACGGGCCGGCTCAAGGTCCGGGTCGGCGGCAACACCATCACGTACCGCGGCGCCCTCAAGGTCGTCGAGCGGGACGGTGCCATCACCTACGAGGGCCAGGGCACCGAGGCCCGCGGCACGGGCTCGGCCGAGCTGTCGCTGACCGTCGTCCTCACCCCGGTGGCCGAGGGCACCAGCCTGAGCTTCACCGGCGCGCTCACGGCGGCCGGCCGGCTCGCCGAGGCGACGGACGGGGCGAGGTCCCTGGCCGGCGCCAGGCTCCTCGACAAGTTCGTCGAGGCGCTGGCCGCCCTCGCGGAGAAGCCCACGGGAGCGGACGGCCCGTCCGGAGCGGGGAGCCCGGCACCGACGGACGGCCCCTCGGGACCGGGAAACCCGACGGGACCGGACGGTCCGACGGGAACGGAAGGCCGGCCGGGAACGGAAGGCCGGCCAGGTGCCGGAGAGCCGTCGGCGGCCGGGGAGCCCGGGGACGGGGACGTGGACGACGACGGCGTCGACGACGGGGTCGAGGAGCCCGGCCGCGGCACCGTCTTCGACACACCGGTCCCGCCGTCCTCCCTCGACCCGGTGCTGGGCGAGGACTTCGGCGAGACGCCGATCGCGTTCCCCTCACCGCAGCCCGCCGCCGAGGCCGCCCACGCCCGCCGGACCATGATCGGACGGAGCGCCGAGGAGGTCGACCACGCCCCGCCGCGCGGCCGGTACGCCCCCGTGCCCGCGCCCGAGGCGAACAGCGCGGGCGCCACCCTGCGCTGGATCGCACCCGCCGCGGCCCTCGCCCTGGCCTCGGCCGTCGTCTTCGGACGGGCCCTGCGCCGCAGGCGCTGAAGCCGCAGCCGGAAGCCGGGGCTCGCGTTCCCCGCTCGAAGCCGCAGCCGGAAGCGGGCGCTCGCGTTCCCCGCTCGAAGCCACAGCCGGAAGCGGGCGCTCGCGTTCCCCGCTCGAAGCCGCAGCCGGAAGCGGGGGCTCGCGTTCGCCGCCCGAAGCCGTGGCCCGATGCCGTCGCGCGAGACGGTCGTCGCGGCCGTCGTTGAAACGGTCCAATCGGGGCTAGGGTCGGGGCGTGACGATGCAGACGCGACTGACGGCGGGCGCCGCCGAGTTGACCATCAACCCCGAGCACGGCTGCCGGATCGAGAGCCTGCGCATCGGCGGCACCGAGGTGCTGCGACAGGGCGAGCGGTACGGCAGCTTCCCGATGGTGCCCTGGTGCGGGCGGACCGAGAACGGCCGCTTCCGCAACGGCGCCACCACGCATCGGCTGCCGGTCAACGCGGACCCGCACGCCATCCACGGCACCGTTCGGGACGTGGCCTGGAAGACCGCCCGGACCTCCGCGACCGAGGCGGTGTTCACCTGCGAGCTCGGTGACCCGTGGCCGTACAAGGGCCGGGTCACCCAGGTCTTCGAACTCGCCGAGGACGCCCTCACCCTCCGCTTCGGCGTCGAGACCTACGCCGACTCGTTCCCCGCCCAGGCCGGCTGGCACCCCTGGTTCCTGCGCAACCTCGGCCAGGGCGGCCAGGACGTGGAACTCGGCTTCGCCCCCGCCTGGCAGGAGGAGCGCGGCGAGAACCACCTGCCCACCGGCCGTCGCATCGATCCCCTCCCGGGTCCCTGGGACGACTGCTTCGGCATGCCCGGCGGCGTCGACGTGACCCTGACCTGGCCGGGTGAGCTGGAGGTGAAGGTCGCGAGCCGCGCCGAGTGGGTCGTGATCTACGACGAGCCGGCCGAGGCCGTCTGCGTCGAGCCGCAGTCCGGCCCGCCGAACGGTCTCAACACCCTCCCGCGTCTCGTCACCCCGATCGACCCCCTGGAGGTCGAGAGCGTCTGGAGCTGGCGGCGGCTGTAAAAGACGCCCCTTAAGCTGCTGAGCATGACTGACGTACGTGCTGAGCTGCTCCAGCAGATCAAGGACAAGGCCGTGGTGCACGGCAAGGTGACCCTCTCGTCGGGTCTGGAAGCCGACTACTACATCGACCTGCGCCGGATCACGCTGGACGGCGAGGCCGCGCCGCTGGTCGGGCAGGTCATGCTCGACCTCACGGCCGACCTGGACTTCGACTGCGTCGGCGGCCTGACGCTCGGCGCCGACCCGGTCGCGACCTCGATGCTGCACGCCTCCGCCGCTCGCGGGCGGCGCCTCGACGCCTTCGTCGTGCGCAAGGCGCAGAAGGCGCACGGCATGCAGCGCCGTATCGAGGGCGCGGACATCAAGGGCCGTCGCTGCCTCGTGGTCGAGGACACCTCGACCACCGGCGGCTCGCCGCTGACCGCGGTCGAGGCCGTCCGCGAAGCGGGCGGCGAGGTCGTCGCCGTGGCCACGATCGTGGACCGCGGCGCCGCCGACGCGATCGCCGGGGCCGGCCTGCCGTACCTCACCGGCTACCAGCTGGCGGATCTCGGCCTGGCGTAACCGCCGCGAAGTCGTGACTTAAGGCCCGGACCCCGGCGATGAGGGTCCTGACCTGGGGATTCGTCGAAGGGCGGGGTGTTTCACGTGAAACACCCCGCCCTTCGTCGTGCCGCGCCCGTGGGAGCCCGGACGAGAGTCTGAAAGGATGGGGGCGACGATGACGTCGCCCCCAGGTCAGGGACAGAAACGCACACACCCCGCACATCACAAGGAGCGGACGAATGCCCATCGCAACCCCCGAGGTCTACAACGAGATGCTCGACCGGGCGAAGGCAGGCAAGTTCGCCTACCCGGCCATCAACGTGACCTCGTCCCAGACCCTGCACGCTGCGCTGCGCGGCTTCGCGGAGGCCGAGAGCGACGGCATCATCCAGATCTCGACCGGCGGAGCCGAGTTCCTGGGCGGTCAGTACAACAAGGACATGGTCACGGGCGCCGTTGCCCTGGCCGAGTTCGCGCACATCGTCGCCGCGAAGTACGACATCACGGTCGCTCTGCACACCGACCACTGCCCGAAGGACAAGCTGGACGGCTACGTCCGTCCGCTGCTCGACATCTCCGCCGAGCGCGTCGCCCGTGGCGAGAACCCGCTGTTCCAGTCGCACATGTGGGACGGCTCCGCCGAGACCCTCGCGGACAACCTGGCCATCGGCCAGGAGCTGCTCGCGAAGGCCGTCGCCGCCAAGATCATCCTCGAGGTCGAGATCACCCCGACCGGTGGCGAGGAGGACGGCGTCACCCACGAGATCAACGACGAGCTGTACACCACGGTCGACGACGCGATCCGCACCGCCGAGGCCCTGGGCCTGGGCGAGAAGGGCCGCTACCTGCTCGCCGCGTCCTTCGGCAACGTGCACGGCGTCTACAAGCCGGGCAACGTCGTGCTCCGTCCCGAGCTCCTCAAGGACCTCCAGGCGGGCGTCGCCGAGAAGTTCGGCAAGTCCTCCCCGTTCGACTTCGTCTTCCACGGCGGTTCGGGCTCGACGGCCGAGGAGATCGCCACGGCGCTCGAGAACGGCGTCGTGAAGATGAACCTCGACACCGACACCCAGTACGCCTTCACCCGCCCGGTCGTGGACCACGTGTTCCGCAACTACGACGGTGTCCTGAAGGTCGACGGCGAGGTCGGCAAGAAGTCCACCTACGACCCGCGCACCTGGGGCAAGCTCGCCGAGGCCGGCATGGCCGTCCGCGTGACCGAGGCGTGCGCGGCGCTGCGCTCGACCGGCACGAAGCTGAAGTAGGCAGGAAACCGCGACAGGCACGAAGCCGCGGTGAGTACGACACCGCGGTGGGCACGAAGCCGCGGTGAGCACGAGGCCGCGGCAGGCACGAAGCCGCGGTCAGCACGAAGCGGAAGCCCGGCACTTCAGGGTGCCGGGCTTTTTCGCGTGCGCGCGTTGTCATGGACGTGGTCTAGTCTTCCCTGCACCGTGCCCCCATGATCGAGGGGCCGGAGACCATGTTCTTGGGGGGTCTCTATCATCGTGCGCAAGCGCACTCTCTCGGCCGCGACCTCGTTCGCGGTCCTTGTCGGTTCCGCGGCGCTGGTCGCGGGCGCGGCGGGCCAGGCGGCCGCCGACAGCAGCAAGCTCCTGCCGATGTCGTCCGTGGGCGACATGGTGGTGGACGGCGTCCACCGGAAGATCTTCATCAGCGACCCGTACCTCGGGAAGGTCGTCGCGACCGACTACGCGGGCACGGTCCTGGGCGCCGTCTCCGACCTGCCCGGTGTCACCGGGCTGGCGCTCTCCGCCGACTCGGGAAGCCTGTACGCCGCGGTGCCCGGCGCCGACGCGGTCGTCGCCCTGGACGCCGAGGCGGTGACGGAGAAGGCCCGGTACGCCACCGGCGAGGGCACCGACCCGAAGTTCGTGGCAGCCGCGGGCGGCAGGATCTGGTTCGGCTACGGCACCGACTACGACGGTGACATCGGCTCGATCGACACCTCCGGCGAGCAGCCCGTGGTGACCCTGGGCCAGGACGCGGAGATCGACTACTCCGGCGCCCCGCGGCTCGTCGCCTCGCCCACGGACCCGAACGCCCTCGCCGCCGTGTCCTCGTACTACCACTCGTTCCGCATCGGCGCGTACGACGTGAGCACGGGCGCCGCGGTCCGCACCGCGCGCTCGCCCGAGGCGGAGACGGGCAGTGGAGGCATGGTCAGCGACCTCGCCTACACCCAGGACGGCAGCCGTCTGATCACGGCCACCGCGGGCAACCGGCACCGGGTCTGGCAGGTCTCCGACCTCACCCAGGTGGGGGCCTACGCCAGCGAGTACCACGGCGCGGCCGTGGCCGTCGCCGCCGACGGCACCGTGGCGGCGGGCTCCGACGCCCCGTACGACCCGGACGTGTTCGTCTACCGGCCGGGTGAGACGACCGCCGTGCGGCAGTACGACTTCCCCAACACCGGGACCTACAGCAGCGGCGACGGCCTCGCTGCCGGCTCCCTCGCCTGGGAGCCGGGCGGCAGCCGCCTGTTCGCGGTGACCACCGCCAGTAGTGGCAACGGCGTCCGCCTGAACGTCCTGGACGAGCCCACCAAGTCCGTGCCGACGGTCACGGTGAAGGTCCCGGCCACCGTGGCGGTCCTCAAGCCGATCACCGTCTCGGGCACGGTCACGGGGACCCTGGTGCCGCCGGCCGGCACGCCGCTCACCGTGACGCGTTACGACGCCGAGTTCCCGAAGGGCAAGGCGCTCGGGACCAGGCCGCTCGGGGCGAACGGCGCGTTCGCGTTCGCCGACACCCCGCTGGCGGCGGGCAACGTCACGTACCGGGTGACGTACGCGGGCGACGCCACGCGCACCGGTGCGAGCGGCACGGCGGTCGTCAACGTGACCCCGTTCAAGACCGCGCTGACGCTCGACCGGAACAGGCTCACCGTCAACTACGGCACCAGCGTGACGTACACGGCCTCCCTGGGCTGGACGTACCGCAACCGCGTGGTGGAGATCTGGGCCGACCCGTACGGGGCGGAGCCGCGGCGGCTGCTCAAGCGGGGCACGGTCGACTCGGCGGGCAAGCTGTCGGTGACGGCCAAGATGACCCGCGACACCTGGGTGACCGCGATCTTCGCCGGTGACACCCGGTCCGGCTGGGCCAAGGCCGGGTCCACGGTGTACACGAAGGCCGGCCTGACGACCTCGCTGTCCCGGCACTACAAGTGGTCGAAGATCGGCACCATCTGGTACCAGACGTACCACCAGTCCACCGACGTGCTGGTCACCGCGTGGAACAACCCGTACCCGGGCCGCAAGGCCAAGGTCGAGCTCCAGGTCTGGTACGCGGGCGCCTGGCGCAGCGGCGCCACGGACTACGTCTCGCTGACCAGCGGCGGCATGGCGTACGTCAACCTCGACGCCAACGGCGCGGAGGGCGTCCGTGCCCGGCTCCGCACGGCGTACGTGGACACCGAGTCCGGCGACAACGTGAACACCACGGTCTACGGCGGGTGGAAGTACTTCAACGTCACCCGCTGACGCGTCGGCCACCACGGGCCCCGTCCACCGGTTCCTCGGATTCCGGTGGGCGGGGCTTCGCCGTTCGCGGGACCATGCAGGCATGGACATCCGGATGAGTTCCGGAACGGGCCGCTGGATCGTGTTCACGACCGTGCTCGGGTCCGGGATGGCGCTGCTCGACTCCACCGTGGTGAACGTCGCGCTGCCGCACATCGGCGAGGACCTGGGCGCCGATCTCGGTGCGCTCCAGTGGACGGTCAACGCCTACATGCTGACCCTGGCCGGGCTGATCCTGCTGGGCGGGGCGCTCGGCGACCGCTACGGCCGGCGGCGGGTGTTCGTGATCGGCGTGGTGTGGTTCGCGGTCGCGTCGCTGCTGTGCGGGCTCGCCCCGAACGTGGGGGTGCTGATCGCGGCCCGCGCCTTCCAGGGAGTGGGCGGGGCGCTGCTCACGCCCGGTTCGCTGGCGCTGATCCAGGCGAGTTTCCACGAGGACGACCGGGCCAGGGCGGTCGGTCTGTGGTCCGGGTTCGGCGGGGTCGGGGCGGCGATCGGACCGTTCGTCGGCGGCTGGCTGGTGGACGGGCCGGGCTGGCGCTGGGTGTTCCTGCTGAACGTGCCGCTCGCGGCCCTCTGCGTGCCGGTCGCCCTCCGGCACGTGCCGGAGTCGCGGGACGAGTCCGCGCACGGCCGGTTCGACGTGCTCGGCGCGTTCCTCGGGGCGGCGGCGCTCGGGCTCGTCACGTACGCGCTGATCGGCGCGGCCTGGTGGGCCGGGGTGGCCGGGGCGCTGGGCGGGGTGGCGTTCGTGCTGGTGGAGCGGCGGCGCGGCGAGTCGGCGATGACGCCGCCGTCGATCTTCCGCTCGCGGCTGTTCACCGCCGTCAACCTGGTCAC
Organism: Streptomyces sp. NPDC043176; assembly: GCF_056436715.1. Taxonomy (NCBI): domain Bacteria; kingdom Bacillati; phylum Actinomycetota; class Actinomycetes; order Kitasatosporales; family Streptomycetaceae; genus Streptomyces; species Streptomyces sp. NPDC043176. The sequence goes on along the minus strand of NZ_JBWKCA010000012.1, from coordinate 230,261 downwards.
CCTGTGCGTGTACGCGGCCTTCGGCGGGTTCTTCTTCCTGGCGGCGCTCCAGCTCCAGGTGGTCTCCGGCTACTCGGCGCTCGCCGCCGGTACGGCCCTGCTGCCGACGACCGTGCTGATGCTGCTGCTCTCGGCGAAGTCCGGCGAGCTGGGGGAGCGGATCGGACCCCGGATCCCGCTCACGGTGGGGCCGCTGCTGTGCGCCGCGGGCATGCTCCTGATGCTGCGGGTCGGGGAGGACGCCCCGTACGTCCGGGACGTGTTGCCGGCCATGGTGGTCCTCGGGCTCGGCATGACGGCCCTGGTCGCCCCGCTGACCGCGACCGTCCTGTCCTCGGTGGACGTGGCCAGGGCCGGCCTGGCCAGCGGGATCAACAACGCGGCGGCCCGGGCGGCCGGGCTGCTCGCGGTGGCCGCGCTGCCGCTGCTGGCCGGGATGGGCCCGGAGGCGTACCTCTCGGCGGCGGAGTTCGACGAGACCTTCCGGCGCGCCATGCCGATGTGCGCGGGTCTCCTGGTGGCCGGTGCGGGCCTCGCGTGGACGACGATGCGCGGGCCGGCCGCGCGGGCCGGCTGCCATCCGGAGTGCCGGGTGCACTGCGGGGTGACGTCACCGCCGCTGGACCCGGGGGAGCGGGAGCGCCCGGGGCCGGTGCCCTGAGGCAGACTGGGCCCATGGCCATCCACGAGAACCTCCTGGGGGGACCGGCCCCCACCCACCTGCCCGACGACCCGGGTCCGCGCGAGCTGCTCGCGAGCGGTACGGCCCCGGCGGACGTCGCCGCGAAGTACCCGACCTCCTCGCTCGCCTGGGCCCGGCTCGCCGACGACGCCTACGAGCGGGGCTCGGTCGTCGAGTCGTACGCCTACGCCCGCACCGGCTACCACCGCGGCCTGGACGCGCTGCGCCGCAGCGGCTGGAAGGGCCACGGTCCGGTGCCGTGGGAGCACGAGCCGAACCGCGGCTTCCTGCGGGCGCTGCACGCCCTGGCCCGCGCGGCCGGCGACATCGGCGAGAAGGACGAGTACGAGCGCTGCACGACGTTCCTGCGGGACTCCTCGGAGACGGCGGCCGAGACGCTCGGCTGACGTTCCCCGCTCCGTTCGCACGCCCTTTCCCTCCGCGTGGGGGAAAGGGCGTTCGACTCGGCCGGTACGATCCCCGGACCGGAGGACCGAGGGGGAGTCTGTCGTGGGGAAGCGTGGCGCGCGGGCGGGACGGCGAAGATCGAGGAAGAAGCGCAGGTCGGGCACGCGTCTCGGGTTGCCGGCGCTGGTGCTGACGACGGTCGCGCTGGGGGCGGGAGCGGCCGTCGCGCACTTCGACGGCTCCACGGAGAACGACGTGGTGGCGGCCCCCGTGGTGGAGCGGACGACCGCGACGGCGACGGCGACCGTGAGCCCCCGGCCCGCGGCGCCGACGCCGAGGCCGAAGGCCCCCGCGCCGAGGCCGACGGCCGTCACCCCGGAGAAGAGAGCGCCGGAGACGACGGCCCCGAGGGCGGTCGCCGTGCCGCGGTCGGGCACGGGGACCTTCACGACGGCCCGCTCGTCCGGGGCGCCGACCGGCGACACCGGCACCCTGCGCCGCTACCGGGTCCAGGTCGAGAACGGCATAGAGATCTCGGCGCAGGACGCCGCCGCCGAGATCCAGCGCATCCTCGCCCATCCGCGCGGCTGGGCCGCGCACGGCCGGGGCCGCTTCCAGCTCGTGTCGGAGAACGCCGACTTCGTCATCCGGATCGCCACCCCGGACACGGCGGACGCGCTCTGCCTCCGCCAGGGGCTGCGCACCCACGGCGAGCTGAACTGCGAGACCGCCGACGGCGTCGTGGTGAACCTCAAGCGGTGGATGACGGGCTCGCCGACGTTCACGGGGAAGCCGGAGGAGTACCGGCACCTGATCATCAACCACGAGGTCGGACACGAGATCGGCATCCGCACCCACATGGGCTGCCCGGGTCCGGGCAGGCTCGCCCCCGCGATGATGCAGCAGATCAAGGGCCTCCACGGCTGTCGCTCGAACGCGTTTCCGTATGACGAAGACGGGAGCTACATCACTGGGCCGATCGTGTCATGATGCGCTTGGGACGGCGCGCGACGCAGCACGCCTCCCGAGGGGACCGGGGCTCCCGTGCCGGACGACGTGCCGCACGGACGAGCAGACCGCTACCCGGTAATACGTATCGAGGAGACAGAAATGTCCACCTTCCCCGATGCCGGAGCCGGTTCGGTCGCCGATGCGCCGAACCTCGACTTCGCGGGTACCACGCCGTACGAGGACTACGTCCAGGCGGACGTCCTCACCCACCTCCAGCACCTCCGCTCGGACGACCCCGGCGAGATGGTCTTCCTGGTCACCACCCAGGTCATGGAGCTGTGGTTCACGGTGATCGTCCACGAGTGGGAGACCGCGAGCCGCGCCCTGCGCGAGGACCGCGTCCCCGTCGCGATGGACGCGCTCAAGCGCTCCGTGCGCGAGCTGGAGGCCCTCAACCACTCCTGGCGGCCGCTCGCCCAGCTCACCCCGGGCCAGTTCAACGCCTACCGCTCCGCGCTCGGCGAGGGCTCCGGCTTCCAGTCGGCGATGTACCGGCGGATGGAGTTCCTGCTCGGCGACAAGGCCGCCTCCATGCTCGTGCCGCACCGGGGCGCGCCCCGTGTCCACGCCGAGCTGGAGAAGGCGCTCCACGAGCCCAGCCTGTACGACGAGGTCCTCGCGTTCCTGTCCCGCCGCGGCCTGCCCGTGCCGGCCGCCGTCCTCGGCCGCGACCTGTCGCAGCGGTACGAGCCGTCCCCCGAGGTCGAGGCGGTCTGGGCCGGGATCTACGCGGACGCCGACCAGAACGGCGAGCTCGTCCGCCTCGGCGAGGCCCTCAGCGACGTCGCCGAACTCGTCTGGCGCTGGCGCAACGACCACCTGGTCGCGACCCGGCGCGCGATGGGCGCGAAGACCGGCACCGGCGGCTCGGCCGGCGTGGCCTGGCTGGAGAAGCGGGCCCAGAAGAACGTGTTCCCCGAGCTCTGGACGGCCCGCAGCCATGTCTGACCGCCTCAGGGACAGGGCGGTCGAGCTCGACGCCGCCGACGGCCTCGCCAAGCACCGCGAGAGGTTCGCCCTCGACGACGCCACCGTCTACCTCGACGGCAACTCGCTCGGCGCGCTGCCCGCGCACGTCCCGGCCCGGATGGCCGACGTCATCACCCGCGAGTGGGGCGAGCTGCGCATCCGCTCGTGGGACGAGTCCGGCTGGTGGACCGCGCCCGAGCGGATCGGCGACCGCATCGCGCCGATCGTCGGCGCCGCACCGGGACAGGTGGTCGTCGGCGACTCGACGAGCGTGAACGTCTTCAAGGCGGTCGTCGCGGCCGCCCGGCTCGCCGGCGACGACCGGGACGAGATCCTCGTCGACGCGACGACCTTTCCCACGGACGGGTACATCGCGCAGTCCGCGGCGCGGATGACGGGCCACGCCATCGTGCCGTGCGACCCGGCCGACATGGCGGCCGCGGTGAGCGGCCGCACGGCCGCCGCGCTCGTCAACCACGTCGACTACCGGACCGGCCGGCTCCAGGACCTGCCCGGCATCACCGCCGCCCTCCACGCGGCGGGCGCGCTCGCCGTCTGGGACCTGTGCCACAGCGCGGGCGCGCTGCCCGTCGGGCTCGACGCCCACGGCGTCGACCTGGCCGTCGGCTGCACCTACAAGTACCTGAACGGCGGCCCCGGTGCGCCCGCGTACCTGTACGTCGCCGAGCGCCACCAGGCCGCCTTCGACTCGCCGCTGCCCGGCTGGAACTCGCACGCCGACCCGTTCGCGATGACCCCCGGGTACGAGGCGGCCGCGGGCGCCGTGCGGGGCCGGGTCGGGACCCCCGACATCCTCTCCATGCTGGCGCTCGAAGCGGCGCTCGACGTGTGGGACGGGGTCGCCGTCGAGGACGTGCGGGCCAAGTCCCTCGCGCTGACGGACTTCTTCCTGGAGTGCGTCCGCGCGTACGCCCCCGAGGGCAGGGTCGAGTCGGCGACGCCCTCGGAGCACGCCGAGCGCGGCAGCCAGGTCGCGCTGCGCTGCGCCGGGGCCCCGGCCGTGATGGCCGAGCTGATCCGGCGCGGTGTGATCGGCGACCTGCGCCGCCCGGACGTGCTGCGGTTCGGCTTCACGCCGCTGTACGTCGGCTTCGCGGACGCGGAGCGGGCCGCACGGGTCCTCGCGGAGGTCCTGACCGACCTCGACGTCTGAGGGGCGCAGGTCCGATGATCGCCTGATCTGCGGGGGCTCCGGTGCTGATACCGTCCCCGCAGGTCAGGCCAATTCGGCCCCGTACCCGAGAGGTTGGAACAGCATGCCGGACCCCGCCGCGCGCGATGCCGCCGAAGAGGCGTCGGCCTTCTCGCACCCGGCCGTCCCCCCGGACGCCTCCGCCGCGTACGGCGACCACCCGGACCAGGTGGTCGACTTCCACGCCCCGCGCGACGGACGCACCCGGGCCCCGCTCGTCGTCGCCCTGCACGGCGGCGCCTGGCGGGCACCGTACGACCGGCAGCACCTGACCCCCTTCGTGGACTTCCTGGCCCGCCGGGGCTTCGCCGTGGCCAACGTCGAGTACCGGCGCGGCAGCGACGTCCCCCGCCAGGGCGGTACGGCCCCGGTCGCCGGCCGCTGGCCGGAGACCTTCGACGACGTGGCCGCCGCCCTCGACGCCGTCGCGGAACTGGCTGCCCAGCACCTGCCGCAGGCCGACACCGGCCGGATCGTCCTCACCGGCCACTCCGCCGGCGGCCACCTCGCCCTCTGGGCCGCCGCCCGCCACGTCCTGCCCGCCGGCTCCCCCTGGCGCCTCCCCGAGCCGCCCGCCCTGCGCGGCGTCGTCTCCCTCGCCCCCATCGCCCACTTCGCGCGGGCGGTCGAGCTCGGCGTGTGCGGCGGCGCGGTCACCGAACTCCTCGGCGGCGAGGCCGAGTACGCGGCGCGCGCGGCCCACGCGGACCCCGCCCTGCTCCTCCCGACGGGCATCGCGACCACCCTCGTCCAGGGCCGCGAGGACGTCGTCGTCCCCCACGCCGTCGCCGACGCCTACGCCGAGGCGGCCGCCAGGGCCGGCGAGGAGGTCGGCCTCACCCTCCTGGAGGACGTCGGCCACTTCCCCCTGATCGACCCGGCCGCAGACGCCTGCGCGGTCGTCGCCGAGGAGATCGCCCAGCTGGCCTTCTAGGGCCCCTGCCGGGGACCTTCCTAGTACTCAGGGGGGACCCGGAAGGATCCGTACAGAGCCGGACGACCGGGTTCGCGGGCACCCGTACCGTGGTTCGCGTGACCCAGACACAGGCTTCCGAGACGAGCCGCAGCCCCGAGTTCCGCCTGGTGCAGGTGGCCCTCGGGGGGCTGCGCCAGGAACTCTTCCACGACGCGTTCGCGTACCGGCCGCTGCCGCGCATGGACGTGGAGAGCGGCCCGACCCGCTTCCTGCCGGCGCGGATACGGGTGTACGCCGGGCTGCTGCCGCACGCGGTCGTCGCCTTCATGGCGATGATCGTGTTCTTCATCGGTCTCGAACGCTTCCACGGCGGCATCGGCCCGATCGGGCTCGTCGCCACCCTCACGCCGACCGCGATCGTGCTGCTCACCCTGGTCAGGCCGGTCCTGTCCTTCTGGGCGTCGCTCGGCACGACGCCGTTCATCGGGGCGGTCGCCGGGTTCGGGACGGGCTGGCCCTGGGCGGCGAACTCGTTCGCCGCGCACCTCGTGGTGCTCGGCGTGGTCGCGGCCCGCACCCGGCCCCGCACCGCCGTGTGGATGTGGACCGGGACGGCGTGCTACGCGCTGTTCGCCGAGGTGTTCCTCGGCAGGGGCGGCGGTACCGACGCCGTGCCGATGCTGTTCGTGGCGGCGCTGGTCCTGCTCACCGTCACCGTCTTCCAGGTCCGCCGCCAGGCCGACCGCGAGGTCACCGCCCAGCAGACCGTCACGGCCCGGGAGATCTCCAAGCGGACCGTCCTGGAGGAGCGGACCACCATCGCCCGCGAGCTCCACGACGTCGTCGCCCACCACATGTCGGTGGTCGCCATCCAGGCGGAGGCCGCCCCGTACCGCGTCGAGAACCCGCCGCCGGAGCTGGAGCAGGCCTTCCTCACCATCCGGGAGAACGCCGTCGCCGCACTCACCGAGCTGCGCCGCATCCTCGGCGTCGTACGGGCCGAGGACTACGAGGCGCCCGACGCCCCGCAGCCGACCCTCGGCGACCTGGACGCGCTGATCCGCAACGTCGCCGAGGCCGGCCTCGACGTCGAGAAGACGGTGACCGGCGCCGTGCGCGAGCTGCCCCAGGGCGTCGAGCTCTCCGCCTACCGCATCGTCCAGGAGGCCCTGTCGAACGTGCTGCGGCACGCGCCGGGCGCGGCGGCGAAGGTCGAGGTCAGCTATGTCCTCGGCGGCCTGGGACTCCGGATCGCCAACGGGCCGGCGCGCGGCCTGGCGAAGCCCTCCCCGGGCGCCGGGCACGGCATCACGGGCATGCGGGAGCGTGTGACGATGCTGGGCGGGGAGATGACGGCCGAGGCCACCGACGACGGCGGCTACGAGGTGACGGCCTTCGTCCCCGTGAGCCGCGAGGAGGCCCCGCAGTGATCCGCGTACTGATCGTCGACGACCAGATGATGGTCCGCGAGGGCTTCTCGGTGCTGCTCGGCGCGATGCCGGACATCGAGGTCGTCGGCGAAGCCGTCAACGGCCGGGAGGCGATCGCCCAGGTCGCCGCCCTCCACCCGGACGTGGTCCTCATGGACATCCGGATGCCCGAACTGAACGGCATCGACGCCACGCGGGAGATCGTCGCCGCCGACGCGGACGCGAAGGTGCTCGTCCTGACCACCTTCGACCTGGACGAGTACGTGTACCAGGCGCTGCGCGCCGGTGCCTCCGGCTTCCTGCTCAAGGACGCCTCGGCCCGGCAGCTCGCGGACGGGGTGCGGGTGGTCGCGGCCGGTGAGGCGCTGCTCGCGCCGACCGTCACCAAGCGGCTGATCACCGAGTTCGCCAAGGCGCCGGGGACCTCCCCGCGCCCGCCGGCGATGGCGCAGATCGGGGAGCTGACCGAGCGGGAGACGGAGGTCCTCGTCCTCATCGCCCAGGGCCTGTCGAACGCCGAGATCGCCGAGCACCTCGTCGTCGCCGAGTCCACGATCAAGACGCACGTCAGCCGCATCCTGGTGAAGCTGGGCCTGCGCGACCGCACGCAGGCGGCGGTCTTCGCGTACGAGGCGGGCTTGGTGCGGGTCGGCGGCTGACCCCGGTCGACGGGGGTAGCGTCCGCCCATGGACGCTGCAGACGCTGTGTACGACCCCTGGTCGCCGGAGTTCGTCGCCGACCCGTATCCCGCCTACGCCGAGCTGCGCGCGACCGGCCGCGCGCACTGGCACGCCCCCACCCGCCAGTGGCTGGTCCCGCACTACGAGGACGTGTCGGCGCTGCTCCGCGACCGGCGGCTCGGCCGGACGTACACGCACCGCTTCACCCACGAGGAGTTCGGGCGGGAGGCGCCGGACGCCGCGCACGAGCCGTTCCACACGCTCAACGACCACGGGCTGCTCGACCTGGAGGCGGCCGATCACGCGCGGATCCGGCGGCTGGTGTCGAAGGCCTTCACGCCGAGGACGGTCGAGAACCTGGCGCCGACGGTACGCGGGCTGGCCGCCGGGCTCGTCGGGGACCTGGTGGCGGCGGGCGGCGGCGACCTGCTCGCCACGGTCGCCGAGCCCCTGCCGGTGGCGGTGATCGCCGAGATGCTGGGGATCCCGGCGGATGACGAGGAACGGGGGCGGCTGCGGCCCTGGTCGGCGGCGATCTGCGGGATGTTCGAACTGAACCCGTCGGAGGAGACGGCCCGGCGGGCGGTCCGGGCCTCGATCGAGTTCTCCGACTACCTGCGGGAGCTGATCGCGCGGCGGCGGAAGGCGCCGGGGGAGGACCTGATCTCGTCCCTGATCGCGGTGGAGGGGCTGACGGAACAGGAGATGATCTCCACCTGCGTCCTGCTCCTGAACGCGGGCCACGAGGCCACGGTGAACACCACGGTCACCGGCTGGTGGACCCTCCTCAAGGAGGACGTGCGTCCGGATCCCGAAAAGTTGTCCACAGCTGTGGAAGAACTTCTGCGGTACGACACCCCGCTCCAGATGTTCGAGCGCTGGGTCCTCGACGACATCGAGCTCGGCGGCCAGGTCATCCCGCGCGGCTCCGAGGTCGCCCTGCTCTTCGGCTCCGCCAACCGCGACCCGGCCCGCTTCGGCCCCACCGCCGACGCGCTCGACCTCACCCGGGCCGACAACCCCCACGTCACCTTCGGCGCCGGCATCCACTACTGCCTCGGCGCCCCGCTCGCCCGCCTCGAACTCACCGCCGTCTTCGGTGAGTTGCTGAGGCAGGCGCCGGGAATGCGGCTCGCGGCCGAGCCGGTGCGGACACCGGGGTACGTCATCCGGGGCTTCGAGGAACTGCTCGTCGAGGTGTGAGCCGCCGGGCCGCACCCGGTCACGTCCCGGCGTCCCGGCCCCGCCGGGCCGGCCGCCGTCACCCGGTCACGTCCCGGCGGCGCAGCCCCGCCAGGCCGGCCGCCGTCAGGGCCGTCGCCAGGGCGGTCAGGACCAGCACCGGCGGCCAGGCCATGGCCGGGCCCGGCAGCCTGGGCAGATGTCCGAACGGGGAGAGGTCCAGGGCCGCCTGCGGCAGCCCGAGCGCCGGGCCGACCCAGCCGAGGGCCAGACAGAGACCGGCCACCCCCCAGGCGGCGCCGGCGGCCCGGGGGAGGGCGCCCCACAGCAGGACGGCGACCCCGGCGAGCACCCACACGGCCGGGAGCTGGACGAGCGCGGCGCCCAGGATCGGGCCGGCGTCGTGCCCGTACGAGAGGGCGAGGCCGAGCCCGGCCAGGGCCAGGATCAGGGCCGAGCCGCCGAACGCGATCACCAGGTGCCCGGCGGCCCAGCGGAGCCGGCCCAGGGCGCCCGCGAGGAGCGGCTCCGCCCGGCCCGAGGTCTCCTCGCCGTGCGGCCGCAGCACCGAGCCGACCGCGTACAGGGCGGCGACCATCCCGAAGAGGGACACCATGGTGGCGAGGAAGGCGTCCGTCAGAGCGCTCTGCCCGCCCATCCGCTCGAAGACCTCGCGGACCCGCTCGTTGTCGCCGACGATGTCGGCCGCGCCCTCCACCATCCCGCCGAACACGAGCCCGCCGAGCAGGAACCCGGCCGACCAGCCGAGGAGCGTCCCGCGCTGGAGCCGCCAGGCGAGCGCCCCGGCCGTCGCGAGGCGCCCCTCGGCCGGGCCCGGCCGGGTCGCCAGGAAGCCCGCCCCGACGTCCCTGCGGGCGGCCAGCGCGTACGCCGCCGACGCCTGGAGCAGGACGGCCGCACCGGTCAGGAGCAGCACCCACCAGCGTTCGCCGGCGAAGGCGCGGACCTGCTCGGCCCAGCCGACGGGGGAGAGCCAGGTGAGGACCGAGGAGCCGTCGGAGGTCCCCGCGTCGCCGGCCGCCCGCAGGACGAAGGCCAGGCCGAGGACGGCGGCCGCCAGGCCCTTGGCGAGCCGGGCGCTCTCCGTGAACTGGGCGGCGAGCGCGGCGGCGGTCGCGAAGACCATGCCGGTGCCGCCGATCGCCAGACCGAGCGCGAGCGCTCCGGCCGCGCCCTGTCCGGCGAGGCCGGCGGTGACGATGAGGGCGACGGCCGCGTTCAGGCCGAGGGCGGCGAGGAGGGCCGCGGTGAGCGGGGCGCGGCGGCCGACCGCCCCGGCGGACAGCATCTCCTGACGGCCCGTCTCCTCCTCCTCGCGGGTGTGCCTGACCACCACGATCAGGCTCGCGACGGCGGCGAGGACCGCGCCGAAGGTGCCGAAGCGCCAGGCGACGAGCCCGCCGAGGGAGTCGCCGAAGACCGGTCCGTACAGCGCGCGCATCGAGCTGTCGGCGGTCATGGAGGCGGCGAGTTCGGCCCGCTCGGGGGCCGTGCCGTACAGCCCCTCCAGGGAGCCCGCGCCGCTCGCGGCCATCCCGCCGACGACGAGCGCCCAGACCGGGATCGTCAGGCGGTCGCGGCGCAGGGCGAGCCGGGTGAGGGCTCCGGTGCCGGCGAGGCTCATGACGCCACCTCGTCGGTGTAGTGGCGGAGGAACAGCTCCTCCAGGGTCGGCGGGGTCGAGGTCAGGCTCCGTACGCCCGACTCGGTAAGGGAGCGCAGGACGGCGTCGAGCTTGTCGGTGTCGACCTGGAACCGCACGCGGCCCCCCTGGCCCCCCTCGGTCTCCTGGAGGGCGAAGCCGTGGACGCCGGGCAGGCGGGCGAGTCCGTTCGGCGGGCCGGCGAGTTCGGCGGTGACGCTGGTACGGGTCAGGTGACGCAGCTCGGTCAGCGAACCCGACTCGACGGTCCGGCCCTTGCGGACGATGCTGACCCGGTCGCAGAGCGCCTCGACCTCGCTGAGGATGTGGCTCGACAGCAGGACGGTCCGGCCCCGGTCGCGGGCCTCCTCGACGCAGCTCCGGAAGACCTCCTCCATCAGCGGGTCGAGGCCGCTGGTCGGCTCGTCGAGGACGAGCAGGTCGACGTCGGCGGCGAAGGCGGCGACGAGCGCGACCTTCTGCCGGTTGCCCTTGGAGTAGGTGCGGCCCTTCTTGGTGGGGTCGAGCTCGAAGCGCTCGATCAGCTCCGCGCGCCGGGCCCGGTCGAGGCCGCCGCCCCCGCGCAGCCTGCCGTACAGGTCGATGACCTCGCCGCCGGAGAGGTTGCGCCAGAGGGTCACGTCCCCGGGGACGTACGCGATGCGGCGGTGCAGGGCGACGGCGTCCTGCCAGGGGTCGCGGCCGAGCACCCGGGCGCCGCCGGAGTCGGGCCGCAGCAGGCCCAGGAGGACCCGGATGGCGGTGGACTTCCCGGCGCCGTTGGGACCGAGGAAGCCGTGGACCTCGCCGGTCTCGACGGCGAGGTCGAGGCCGTCCAGCGCGTGGGTGCGCCCGAAGGACTTGTGGAGTCCGGCGACGCTGATTGCCTTCGTCATGCTTCAGAACGTACGGTGATTTCACAAAATTGTGAAGTTAAGGAACCGTATAAAGTCAGGGGATGGGTGAGAGCGAGATGACCAGGGCCGACGGGGGCCGCGAGGAGGCGGTCTCCCGCTTCGTGGAACGCTTCGCCGCCGAGATGACCGCCGCCGGCATGCAGCGCATGGCGAGCCGCGTCTTCGCGGCCCTCCTCGCCTCCGAGACGGCGTCCATGACCTCGGCCGAACTCGCCGAACAGCTGCGGATCAGCCCGGCCGCCGTCTCCGGCGCGATCGGCTACCTCACCCAGGTCGGCATGGTCAGCCGCGAGCGCGACCCCGGCACCCGCCGCGACCGCTACGTCCTCCACAACGAGCTCTGGTACGAGACCTTCACCCGCCGGGACCAGGTCCTCGTCCGCTGGGAGAAGGTCCTGGGCGAAGGCGCCGAGACCCTCGGCCCCGACACCGCCGCCGGCCGGCGCACCGCCGAGACCGCCGAGTTCTTCCGCTTCCTCCACGGCGAGATGGCCGGGATCATGGACCGCTGGCGCGACCACAGGGCCGCGCGCGGCACCTCTCAGGGGACCTGAGCCTCCACCGGCGGCGCGAGCCGGTCGAGCAGCGCCGGGAACTCCTTCCCGTCGGCCTCCCGGTACGGCCCCGCCGGCCACAGCGGGCGCCCGTCGATCCACGGCACGACGAACGGCGCGCCCGACGGGGTGCGGTCCCGCCAGCCGTGCAGCCCCGCGGGACCCGTCGGCCGCTCCGGCAGCCCGCGCCGCGGGTGCTTCGGCGAACCCGGCAGCACGAGCGGCAGCACCCCCTCCGGCCGGTCGTCCGGGCCGCCGTGCATCGGGAAGAACACCAGCACGGGGGCGCCGCCGTGCGGGTCGTACAGCAGCACGTACCGGCGCGGGACGGGCGTGTGGCTCGTCGCGGCCCGGGCCATCAGCCGGGCCACGCGCCGCCCGTGGGCCAGCACGTGGTGGCCCGCGTACACCAGTCCGGCCAGCGGCAGCGCGGCCGCGAACCACAGCTTCGGGACGTCCTCCTCCGGCGGCCCGGTCAGCGCGACCGCGCCCACGGCCGCGCAGAACGCCAGCGCGACCAGCACCCGCTGCACCCCCGCCAGCCGCCGCAGGCTCCGCACCCGCCACCACCGCACCCGCCGCACGTCCGCCTCCGGGCGCGGCGCCCTGTCCTGCGGCATCGCCTGCCGCTGGGCGTGGGCGGCCAGCACGGCGTACGTCGGCCGGTACCCGGCCGTCGCCTCGCCGCCGCCCTCCGGCGCGAAGGCGCCCGGACCGTGCCCGGTCTCCGCGTCGTGGTCGTGGCCGATCTCGGCCTCCGGCGGCCCGCAGCTGAGAACCGGATGCGGGTCCTCCCACACGAAGGGACGCGGACCGGACGGGGCGACGGGGCCGTCCACGGCGACGGAGCCGTTCGTGGTGAGGGCGTCCGGGCCGGTGAGGAGGCGGTCCGGGCCGGCGACGGGGCTGTTCGTGGTGAGGGCATCCGGGCCGGTGAGGAGGCGGTCCGGGCCGGCGACGGGGCTGTTCGTGGCGAGGGCGTCCGGGCCGGTGGCGGGGCCGTTCACGGTGACGGCGTCCGGGCCGGTGAGGGGCTCGGAGGGCCGGTCCTGCGGCTGCCTCGGGACCGGCCGGTACGCCAGGCCCTCCGCCGCCGCGTCCGCCACGACCCGGCGGCGCACGCGCTCGCCGCGGAGCGGCTTCGCCCAGATCAGCGGCCCGCCGCCGGGCGGTGCGAGGATCCCGCCCACGCGCGGGTCGCCGCACCACCAGAGCACGCCGTCCGGGCCGGGCCGCACCGACTCGTACCGGTGCCGGGTCGCGATCACCGTCAGCGGCCACGTCTCGGTGCCGTCCGGGGCGCGCAGGACCAGGGTCGTCGCGTGCCCGGTGCGGGCGAGCGCCACCGCGGGGTGCGCCGACCAGGTGCCGGCGGCGAGCGTCCGCCGCATCCGTCGCGCGAGGGCGAGCGAGCCGGTCCCGGCGCCGAGCGCGAGGATGCCGACCACGCAGAGCAGCACGGTCGTGTCCTCGCGCCACGGCTCGCCGAGCAGCGCCCAGGCGCCGGCGGCCGCGGGGAGCACCGCCGCTCCCGCGACGATCAGCGCGCCGGCTCTCCGCCGGTACCGCTCCAGTGCCCCCGCCGTCTCCTCGACGTCCAGCGCGCACGCCATCGCACGTTCCCCCCGCCCGTTGAATGTCCGCTGACGCTAGGCCCCGCCCGGCGCCCGCGCCAAGCCCCGCCGAGGCGGTGGCCGGAACAAGACGACCGGAAAATGCCCCCGGCGGATGTCGAGCGGTGTCCGGGAGCTCCGACCCCTGGGCGAGAGCGGGCCGCAGGGGCGGTCCGCGGCACCGGAAGGCAGGACCCCGTGAGCGGCCGGATCATCCACTTCGTCCACCAGTCCCTCGACGGCTTCATCGCCGGGCCGAACGGCGAGTTCGACTGGCCGGCCATGGGCCCCGAGCTCTCCGCGTACACCGACGAGCTGATCGCCGGCGACACGGTCTTCCTCTACGGCCGCCGGGTCTGGGACCTGATGTCCGGCTTCTGGCCGAACGCCGGGCAGTACTCGCAGGACCCGCACGACCTGGCCTTCGCACCGGTCTGGCGGGAGGCCCCCAAGGTCGTCGTCTCCCGGACGCTCGCCGGAAAGGACCCGGGCTTCAACACCACGGTCGTCTCCGGCGACGTGGTCGCGGAGCTGACCGCGCTCGCCGCGACCGGCAAGAACCTGGTGCTCTTCGGCGGCGCCGAGCTCGCCGCCCACCTCGGCGCGCACGGCGCCGTCGACGAGTACCGCGTCGTCGTCCACCCCGTCGTCCTCGGCGGCGGCACCCCGGCCTTCCGCCCCGCCGAGCACCGGACGGAGCTGGAGACCGTGGAGACCCGGATCTTCGACGGCCGCTCGGTCCTCCTCCGCCACCGCGTCGTACGGGGCGCCTGAGCCGGCCGTCGTAGGGGGCGGCTGGGGCGGCCGTCATACGGGGCGCCTGAGCCGACCGTCGCACGGGGTGCCTGAACCGGCCGTCGTGCGGGGCAGCGGCTCAGGCCGGCGGCAGGAGCTCCCGGGCCGGGTCGCGGGGCAGGGTCAGCCCCCAGGCGCCAGGGCGGACCGTCCAGGTGCGGCGGCGGACGGGGCCGGTGAGGCGGCCGTCGGCGCGGTAGCGGAAGTCCGGGCCGGAGACGGTGAGGACGTGGGCGGTGGCCCGCCGGGGCGGCGCCGCGGACGGGTGGACGGTCACCTGGGCCGTACCGGCGGCCGAGCGGACCGTGAGGCCCTCGACGGGGTCGTCCACGTCGGCGAGGAGGACGCCGTCCACCTCGACCCGCAGCCGGTGGGTGCGGACCGCGAGCGCCGTGGGCGCCGGTCGGACCAGCGTGCGGACGAGGGAACGGCAGGTGCCCCAGACGGACGGGGCCGCCGACGACAGGGCCGGCACGGCCGGTACGAGGAGGTCGCCCAGGACCACCCCGTCGCTGTCGTCGACCAGCAGGTCCAGGCGGCGCACGGCCCCGTCCAGGACCGCCCTGGCCGCCGCCGGCGTGGAGTGCGGCACGCCGAGCGCGTGGGCCACTTCCCGGGCGTCCGGCGGGCCGATCGGGACGAGCGCCAGGGCCGCCCCGGCGAGCTCCCGCTCCCGGTGCAGGAGCGCCACCGTACGCAGCAGCGCGCGGTCGTCCCCGAGCACCACGAGGCGCCGGGAGCCGCGCCGGGCCAGGGCCCGGCAGAATTCCTCGGGGCCGTCCGGCAGGCAGATCTTCGCCTCCGCGCCCGCGGACAGGACATCCTTCGCGATCCGCACGGACTCGCCGTCACATCGGCGGGCGACCGGGTCGACGATGACCAGCAGCTGGTCGTGATCCGACACCTCGGTCCTTCCTCGGGTAGCATCTTTGTGCAAGAGCCCCTTGCGCTATTGCGCCAGGGGCTTCGTCTATTCCGGGGCACACCGGTGAGGCGGCGTACGCCCCCTGACCTTGGACATGCCCCACCCGGAAGGGGTGTACGCCTGTGCCCGCACTTGTGCTGCTCGGTGCTCAGTGGGGTGACGAGGGCAAGGGAAAGGCCACCGACCTCCTCGGTGGTTCCGTTGACTATGTAGTGCGTTACCAGGGCGGCAACAACGCCGGCCACACCGTCGTCGTAGGCGACCAGAAGTACGCGCTGCATCTTCTCCCTTCCGGAATCCTCTCGCCGGGGTGTACCCCGGTGATCGGAAACGGTGTCGTCGTCGACCCGGCGGTCCTGCTCTCCGAGCTGAGCGGACTGAACGAGCGCGGCGTGGACACGTCGAAGCTCCTGATCAGTGGCAACGCCCACCTGATCACCCCGTACAACGTCACCCTCGACAAGGTGACGGAACGGTTCCTCGGTAAGCGCAAGATCGGCACCACGGGCCGGGGCATCGGCCCCACCTACGCCGACAAGATCAACCGCGTCGGCATCCGGGTCCAGGACCTGTACGACGAGTCGATCCTGGAGCAGAAGGTCGAGGCGGCGCTGGAGGGCAAGAACCAGCTCCTCGCCAAGCTCTACAACCGGCGCGCGATCCAGGCCGAGCAGATCGTCGAGGAGATGCTCCAGTACGCGGAGCAGATCAAGCCCTTCGTCGCCGACACGACGCTGATCCTCAACAAGGCGCTCGACGACGACAAGGTCGTGCTCTTCGAGGGCGGCCAGGGCACCCTGCTCGACGTCGACCACGGCACGTACCCCTTCGTCACCTCCTCGAACCCGACCGCGGGCGGCGCCTGCACCGGCGCCGGCGTGGGCCCGACGAAGATCAGCCGCGTCATCGGCATCCTCAAGGCCTACACGACCCGTGTCGGCGCCGGCCCGTTCCCGACGGAGCTGTTCGACGCGGACGGCGAGGCGCTGCGCCGCATCGGCGGCGAGCGCGGCGTCACCACCGGCCGTGACCGCCGCTGCGGCTGGTTCGACGCGGTCATCGCCCGTTACGCCACCCGCGTCAACGGCCTGACGGACTTCTTCCTCACCAAGCTCGACGTGCTCACCGGCTGGGAGCAGATCCCCGTCTGCGTCGCGTACGAGATCGACGGCAAGCGCGTCGAGGAGCTGCCCTACTCGCAGACCGACTTCCACCACGCGAAGCCGATCTACGAGATGCTGCCCGGCTGGTCCGAGGACATCACCAAGGCCCAGACCTTCGCCGACCTGCCCAAGAACGCGCAGGCCTACGTGAAGGCCCTCGAGGAGATGTCCGGCGCCCCCATCTCCGCCATCGGCGTCGGCCCCGGCCGCACCGAGACCATCGAGATCAACTCCTTCCTGTAGGAGCCCGGTCCCCTCTCACCGCCTGCGCCTCACTCGCACGAGGCGCAGGCGGTGTGCTTTGCCGCCGCGCTCGTGGACGGCTCGGCCCGCCGGCCGCCGGCCGCCGGCGGATCCTGGCGGGGACGTCAGCCGCCGAGCCCGGTGTCCCGACCGGGTCGGAACGGGAGAGTGCGGTCCGTCCAGGATCCCCAGAGCCGCTCCCGGTGTGGCACGAGGCTTGAACTCGCCTTGTGGGACTGGTGGTTCGGCCGCGTAATGAGGGGTCACGTCTGAGCGGCTCCACCTCGGGGGGATGCATGGAAGCGAACGGAACGCCGCCACCGAAGCCGACCCACACACCCGCGCCCAAGCCGGCGCACGCGCCCGCGCCGGCACATACGCCCACGCCCAAGCCGGCACATACGCCCGCGCCCAAGCCGGCGCACGCGCCCACGCCGAAACCGGCGCACGCTCCGCCGCCGGCCGCTCCGCCGCCGCGGCACGGGCTGGTGATCAGCAAGCGGCTGCTGTGGGTCCACGGGGGCGCCTACCCGCTGGAGAACATCGTCCGCGTCTACACCTTCGTGCTCAGGCCGCGCCGGGCGGAGGCCTTCGCCCGTTTCCTGAAGCGGGGCGGGGTGACGCTCGCCCTGTTCCTGATCCTCCTGCAGATCGAGGACTCGTCGTCGAGCTCATGGGACTCCTACGGTTCGAGCAACGACGACGGCCTGATCGAGGTCGCCCTGTTCCTCGTCGGGATCCTGCTGCTCTACTTCTTCGGCGCGATGTGCGCGGTGGTCTTCGCGATGCCCCACGACGTCCTCGCCATCGAGACGAACGGGCGGTCCACGGCCCTGGTGACCGGCAAGCGCGCCTACCTGGACGGACTCGTCCGCTCGATCGCCGAGGCGATCGACAAGCCGGACGCCGAGTTCCAGGCCCCGGTGGGAACGCTCTCGATCACCAACTACGGCGACTACTACTTCGGGGACTCGGTGAACATGTACGGCGGCAGCGGCAACACGGGGGTGTCCAAGTGACCGGCGGCGACCACTACTACGGCGACGTGGTGCGGATGGACCACACCACGAACAGCGTCGGCATCGACAAGCGGACGGTCGTGACCGGCGGAACCGCCGCCGTCCCGGAGCTGGAGCGGGCCGTCCAGGAGCTGCTGCCGCTGCTCCAGGAGCTGCGCGGGCAGCTCCGGCCCCTCGCGGCCCGGACCGTGGAGGCGGCCGAGGCGGAGATCGGCGGCTCGGCCGACCCGGAGGCACGCCGCACCGCCCTGGAGCGGGTCGGCGGGATCCTGGAGTCCGTGGGCACGGCCGGCGCGCCCGCCCTCGCCCTGATCCACCAGATCCTGGGCATGCTCGGCGGCTGAGCGCCGCCGACGCCGCGAACGGCCGAGGCTGCCCGCCCGGCCGAGGCTGCCCGGCCCGGCAGGGACCGGTTGTGTCCGGCCGGGACCGGCCGTGCCCGGTCGTGCCCGGTCCGGACCCGCCGTGCCTGGTCGGGACCGTTCGTGTCTGGTCAGTGCCGGTCGCGCCCGGCCGGGACCGGTGGTCGTTCAGGACCGGTGGTACTCGTTCGGTTCGCCGTCCAGCATCGGGTAGAGGAGCAGCCGGTCCTTGCCGTTCAGCTTGTCGACGACCGCGTGGCGGGACAGGCCCTCCTGGCATTCGCGGTCCCAGGCGGTCGTGTCGCGGGTGCTGGGGCCGAGGATCAGCATGTCGCCGACGCCCGCGAGGACGGCCGTCGTGCCGCAGGCCCAGTCCTCGGAGGTGGTGACGCCGTCGATGGTGCGCGGGTATCCGTCGATGACGCTGATCACGGGGGCGCCGACCGGGCCCTGGGTGATCGTGACCTCCGAGGTGTAGCGCTCGTCGTTCTTGCCGTACATCTCCGGCGCGGGGACGCGCGACCAGTGGCCGAGGAACTCGGCCGGGACGACCGCGGGGCCGCTGGGAGCCTTGCGGAAGGTGGCCTTCGCCGCGCCCGAGGTCCATTCCAGGACGTCGGGGGAGCGCAGGCTGAGGGTCTGGTGGGCGGCGGGCGTGCAGCGCGCGGCGGGCACGCTGGTGGTCACGTCGGACTCGCCGTAGACGACCTTGTCCTCGTCGGCGGAGACGAGCCGGGAGCGGCCCATGCACAGCCGGTTCTCGGTCACCTGGACGTAGACGGCGCTCTTGGAGCCCGCCGCTCCCTGGGTGATCTCGATCCGGGCGGTCTCCCGGGGGAACTGGGGCGACCCCTGGAGGACGCCCTCCCAGGCGCCGAGGAAACCGGCCGGGACGATCCCGGCGGGACGGGCCGAGACGTCGCCCGTCGTGCCGACGGGCTTGTTCTTCTGCTCGTCCGTGCCGGTGTCCGGGTCGGGCCAGAAGGTGTACGCGACACCGGCCGTGGCCGCCACCACGAGGGCCGTGAGACCGGCGACGAGCGCGGTACGGCGCGGCCGCCGGGCTGGGGTCCCGGGCGCGGTGGAGGCGGTGGAGGACGCCGGGGCCGTGGTGGAGGAACCGGTGGCGGAGGAACCGGTGGCGGAGGCGGCCGTGGAGCGGGTGGACGGCAGGGGAGTGGGCGGGGTCGGGTCGCCGGCGGCCGGCGAGAAGCCGCCGCTCCCGGTGCTCGTGCCGGAACCCGTGGGGGCTCCGTCCCCCGTCATGCTCTCCGCCTCCGTCTCCAGGAGCCGCGCCGTGTGGCGGCCGATGGGGGCGAGGACGTCCGCCGGGAGCCAGGGATCGGCGACCGGGACGGTCTCGGCGATCTCGGCGGCGGACGGGCGGGCCGCCGGGTCCTTGGCGAGGCAGGCCCTGATCAGCCCGGCGAGCTCGGGAGCCACGTCCGTCAGGTCGGGCTCGTCGTGGGCGATGCGGAACATGGTCGCGTGGACGCCGCTGTCGGCCGTCCCGAACGGCGCCCGCCCCGTCGCCGCGTAGACCAGGACCGAGCCGAGGCAGAAGACGTCCGACGCGGGCGTCAGACGGTCGCCGCGCACCTGCTCGGGCGACATGAAGCCGGGCGACCCGACGACGGCTCCGGTGCTGGTGAGACCGCCGCCCTCGGCGACCGTGTCGACGGCGCGGGCGATGCCGAAGTCGATGACCTGCGGCCCGTCGACGGTCAGCAGCACGTTGGACGGCTTGAGGTCGCGGTGGACGAGCCCGGCGGCGTGGATGTGGACGAGGGCCCGGGCCAGACCCGCGGCCAGCGAGCGCACGGTCGTGGGCGGCAGCGGCCCGAACTCGTCGCCCACCACCGTCCGCAGCGACGGCCCCGGCACGTAGCCGATGGCCACCCACGGCGCCTCGGCGTCGGTGTCCGAGCCCAGCACGGGCGCCGTGCCCGTGCCCCCGACCCGCTCCAGGGCGGCGACCTCGCGGGCGAACCTCCGCCGGAACTCCTCCTGGGCCGCGAGCTGCGCGTGCACCACCTTCACCGCGACCGTCCGCCCGCCGGCCGAACGCGCCAGGAACACCCGGCCCATCCCGCCGACCCCGAGGCGGCCGATCAGTCGGAACGGGCCGATGCCGACCGGGTCTTCCGCGTTCAATGGCTCCACGTCGTCAGAGCATGCCAGACAGTCCCCCACCCGTCCCGTGAAGATCCCGTCGAGGTCCACCGGGCGCAGGGGCTCCTCGCCGCGGTCGGGGGCTCCTCGTCCCGCACGGGCGCTTCTCCCTTCCTTCGGGTGGACGGGCCGGGGTTGCCGGGGGTGGGGAGCGTGGGTGTAATGGCGACGAGGGGGCCTTCCGTCTGAGGAGTACCCCATGCGTGTCGTCGAAGTGACCGCCTACGGCGGACCCGAGGTCCTCAGAATGGCCCGGCGGCCCGAACCGCAGGCCGGGGACGTCCCGGGCCGGGTACGGGTGGCACTGAAGGCCGCCGGAGTGAACCAGGCGGATCTGCGGATCCGCGCCGGCCACTACGCCGATGCCGTCGGCGCGCTCAAGCCCCCCTTCGTCCTGGGCACCGACTTCGCGGGCAAAATGCTCGACCCCGTCCCCGGGATGCCCGCCGGAACCCGCGTCGCCGGTTTCGTGCCCTGGTACGAGGAGCTGACCGGCGAAGGCACCTACGCCGAGGTCGTACAGGTCGCCCCGGAGTGGCTCGCCCCGATGCCGGACGATCTGGAGTTCACCAAGGCCGCGTCCCTCCCCCTGGCCTCGGCCACGGCCCAGCAGGCCCTCGACCGCCTCGACCTCCCGGCCGGGGCGACGCTGCTCGTGACGGGTGGCAGCGCGGTGGTGGGCCGACTGGCGATCCAGTACGCCTCGGCCGCCGGGATGCGGGTCGTGGCCGTCGCCCACGAGGGCGACGAGAGCGAACTGAGGCTCCTCGGCGCGGAGCACGTCGTCACGCGCGGCACACCCGAGGACGTGATCGCCAAGGTGATCGCCGGTGATCCGGACCGCGTGGACGCGGTCTTCGACGGGGCGCTCGTCGGCGGCGCCCTCCTCCCCGTCCTCAAGGACGACGGTGTCTTCCTCGCCATCGCCCCCGACCGCGTCCCCCCGTCCGAACGGGACATCCGCGTCGAGGCCGTCCGCGCCACACCGGACGCCGTCCGCCTCCGCCAGAGCCTCCAGATGGTGGCGGACGGGAAGCTGATCACCCGAGTGGCCGACGTCATGCCCCTCGCGGAGGTCGCGGAAGCCCACCGCCGAGCGGAGGCCGGCCACCGCCCCGGTCGCATCATCCTGATGATCTGACCCCACCCGAGGCACTCCCTGCGGGGCGCGGCGGGTCAGGCCGCACCCCGCAGGGAGTCAGCACGCGCCCGACCCGCCCCGCGGGTCACGCCGCCCCGCCCCGCGCCTCACCCGGCCCCGCCCCGCGGGTCACGCCGCCGTCAGGCCCTCCGTGTCCGCCCACGTGGTGAGGGCGGTGGCTATCGCCTGCGGCTGGTCTTCCGGGGCCTGGTGGCCCGCCGGGCCGCAGGGGACGGTGGTGAGGGCGGATATGTGGGCGGCGCACCAGGCCGCCGTGGGCGGGTCGATCATCAGGGTCGGGGAGTCGGAGAAGGTCAGCAGCAGCTTCGGGACCTCCGGGGAGGCCGCCAGCCAGGCCCCGTACGCCTCGACGCGGGCCACGACCTGTGCCGGGTCCCCGTCCAGCGGCATCGCGCGGGCCCACTCCAGCATCGGCCGACGGGACTCCGGCGTCGGGTAGGGCGCCCGGTAGACGTCGTGGTCGGTCTTGCCGAGCCCCGTCGCGACGGTGTGGGCGAAGGAGTCCTCGACGAAGGTGTTCTCCTCCAGGACCATCCGCTCGCCCACCCCCGGCGTCCGGAAGGCGTCCCACCGCTCCCGCGCCCTCTCCGGGAACTCCTCCCAGCCCATCGGGCGCACGATCGTCTCCATGAACGCCATTCCCCGCACCCGCCCGGGGTGCCGGGCGGCCCAGTCGAAGGCGAGCGAGCCGCCCCAGTCGATCCCGACGAACACGACCTCGTCGAGCTCCATCGCCTCGATCCAGGCCTCCAGGTACCGCGCCTGGTCCGCGTAGTCGTAGGCGATGTCCGGCTTCCCCGAGCGGCCCATTCCGATGAGGTCCGGCGCGAGCAGTCGCCGCCCGCCGCCGACGGCCGGCAGGACGTGGCGCCACAGGTGGGACGAGGTCGGGTTGCCGTGCAGGAAGACGAAGGGAGTGCCGGTCCCTTCGTGGGACTCGTGGAACATCGTCGAGTCGAGGACGTCGATCACGGGCATGGCGTTCACTCCCCTAACGTTCGGACCACTAACGTTCGTGGCACTAATGAAGGTATACCGTTCGGGGCACCAACGCAACGGGTAATCTGCGCGCCATGACCGAGCACTCGCCGGAGTTCCGGGAGACCCCGGAGCGCCTTCGCGCCCTTCCCAGCCGTCTCCTCGCCCTCACCGCCGCCCAGGCCGACCGCCTCGTCAGTGCGGGACTCGCCGCCGAGGACGCCCGCAAGTGGCACTACGCGGCCCTGGTCTCCCTCGACGAGCACGGTCCCGCCAGTCAGGCCGACCTCAGCCGCCGCACGGGCGTCCACCGCAGCGACCTCGTCTCCGTCATCAACGAACTCGCCGACCAGGGGCACGTCGAGCGCACCCCCGACCCCGCCGACCGCCGACGCAACGTCATCACCCTCACCGCGCGCGGCCGCAGGCACCTCGCACGCCTCGACCAGATCCTCGCCGACGCCCAGGAAGAGCTGATGGGTCCCCTCACCGTGGCCGAACGGGCTCTGCTCTCAAGCCTGTTGGAGCGTCTCCTCGACCGCTGAGGCGAAAACGGAGTGCGCTGAGCGGACGCGTCGAGACAACCGGAACCCCAACCGTCACAACTTCTGGTCTAGACCTTGACAGGTCCAGACCAATCGCGCTTCGCTGTGCCTTCCCACCCGGAACCCACCGGGAGTCCCCCGGTGTCCCGCCCGGATTCCGTCAGGACTCCACCCGGACCCCCACCCGGAAGGAAGCACGCATGCTGCGCAAGTTGGTCACCTCGCTGGCCGCGCTCTGTACGGCCGTCGGACTCACCGTTCTCCTTCTCCCCGCCGCCTCCGCCGGTGCGGCCGCCGCCTGCGCGGCCGCATGGAACTCCTCGAGCGTCTACACGGGCGGGATGACGGCCTCGCACAACGGCCATAACTGGCAGGCCAAGTGGTGGACCCAGAACGAGACTCCCGGCACGACCGGAGAGTGGGGCGTCTGGGCCGATCAGGGCGCCTGCGGCGGCGGGCCCACCACCCCGCCCACCACCCCGCCGCCGAGCTCCGGATTCGTCGTCTCCGAGGCCCAGTTCAACCAGATGTTCCCGAACCGGAACCCCTTCTACACGTACGCCGGGCTCACCGCCGCGCTGAAGTCGTACCCGGCCTTCGCCACCACCGGCAGCGAAACGGTGAAGAGGCAGGAGGCCGCGGCCTTCCTCGCCAACGTCTCCCACGAGACCGGCGGCCTCTACTACATCGTCGAGCAGAACACCGCCAACTACCCCCACTACTGCGACACGAGCCAGTCCTACGGCTGCCCCGCCGGCCAGGCCGCGTACTACGGCCGCGGCCCCATCCAGCTCTCCTGGAACTTCAACTACAAGGCCGCCGGCGACGCCCTCGGCATCGACCTGCTCAACAACCCCTGGCGCGTCGAACGCGAACCGGCCGTCGCCATGCAGACCGGCCTCTGGTACTGGAACACCCAGAACGGCCCCGGCACCATGACCGCCCACAACGCCATGGTCAACGGCGCCGGCTTCGGCCAGACCATCCGCTCCATCAACGGCTCCCTGGAGTGCGACGGCCGCAACCCGGCCCAGGTCCAGAGCCGCGTCACCAAGTACCAGGAGTTCACCCAGATCCTCGGTGTCCCCGCCGGCGCCAACCTCTACTGCTGACGCCCGCCGTACGGCCACCGGAAGGGGCCGGTCCGCACCCGCGGACCGGCCCCTTCCCGTCGCCCCTTCCCGTCGCCTTTTCCCGTCGCCCCTTCCCGTCGCTCACTCCCGCCGGGCGGCGAACGCCGGCCGGGCCCCGGCTCCACGCTGGACCCGGGCCCGTCCCGCACCTCCGAATCCCGCAGCCGCACGCGCTGTCACTGCCTGGACACCCAGGTCATCGCCAGGGGTGGAGCGAGAACGGCGAGGAGGGCGGGCAGCTGGTCGAAGCCCGCCACCTCGAACTCCAGGGCCATCGGCAGGAGCAGGACCAGGCCGGTCAGCAGGATGCCGAGTGCGGGCAGGTGGGTGCGGGGGCGGAAGCGGCGGAGCCGGTGCATGTCGTCCGCGTCGACGTACCCCTTCGTGAAGCCACCCGCGATCAGGAGCCACGGCCAGATCCAGATGGCGAAGGTGATGAACCAGCCGGGTCCGTCGCGCTCGGCGTTCTCCGCCACGCGCGCCCCGGGGTCGCGCGGCGCGAAGTACACGTCCACCTTGGTGCCGGGGGCGGGCGGCTCGTAGCGGGTGTACACGCCGGGGAGGGTGACCTCGCGCGCGTGGTCCTCGTACGGGATCCGCAGGGTGAGGTCGGTGAGGTAGTACGGGTCCTCGTCCTGGCCGCCGGGGTGGAACTCGGGTTCGCCGGCGAGGCGGACGACGGCGACCTCGTACTCGCCGTATCCGGCGCGCTCCAGGCGCTCGGTCTCGCGGCCGTAGTCGCCGCTGACCATGAAGACCAGCACGAAGGCGGCGAAGGCGGCGAACGGGGTGCCGAAGGCGAACAGGTACGGCAGGACGGGGTTCGGCCGCCGGGTGTCCCGGTACGGCTTGGCCAGCGGGTCGTGCGCGCGTGCGGCGGCCTTGTAGGAGGCGAGGACCCAGCCGGCCGCGAAGAGCACGGCGAGGCCGGCGAGGGCCGGTTCGACGACGAGCGGGGGGTACGGGGCGACCGACCAGAGCGTGGCGGCCACGGCGGCCGTCCCGCTCAGGAGCATTCCCCAGCCGGTGATCGTGGTGGCAGCGCTACGCCCTGGCGTGTCCATGGCGCGCACTGTGGCACAGGGGCCGGTCCGGGCCGCCTGCCGCCCCCCTGGCCCGGGTCCAGGGCCCTGGCCCGGCTCCAGGGGTCGGCAGGCGACCGCCCCCTGGTCCGGCCAAGGGCCGGCAAGTGACCGCCCCCTGGTCCGGGCGCCGTTGAACCTTCCCGCGCCTCCAGCCCTCCGCGCCTCCCACCCCCACCCCCCGGGGCTACTCGGTGGGCACCCGGCCCTCGGGCTGTGCGCTGACGGCCTCCAGGGCGGCGGAGAGCCGCTCCAGCACCCGTACCGTCTCGTCGAAGGCCTCCTGCCCGCCCAGCTCCCGCAGGAGTGCGGCGGCCAGTTCGGCGTGGCCGGGGTCGATGCGGCGGACGGCGGCGCGGCCGGCCTCGGTGGGGGCGAGGAGTTTGGCCCTGCGGTGGGCCGGGTTCGGCTCGTAGACGGCCAGGCCCTCCCGTACGAGCAGGTCCGCGATCCGCTGCACGCTCTGGCGCGTGATGCCCATGGCGCGGGCGATCCCGGCGACCGGCAGGGGCCGGGGGAGTACGGCGCCGAGGACCTGCCACCAGGCGGCCGTCAGGCCGGCGGGTTCGGCCAGCTTCTCCGAGACGGCGAGGAACTGGCCGTTGAGCCGGAAGACGCCCAGGGCCGTACGGGAGAGGGCGTCCTGCCGCTGCCGGCGGCTCTCGGGTTCGGAACTCATGCGCGCCTCACGAGTTCAGCTCGGCGAAGGCCGCCGGGTCGGAGTCGTGGAAGAGGCGGAACCAGGCGTCCCGCTTGCCCTCGTAAGCGCCCAGTCGGGCGAAGATCTCGCGGGCGAAGGCGACCGGTTCCGTCGGGCCCGCCGTGATCAGGTCGCCGGCGGTCACCGCGTCGGCGTCGACGTAGTGCCCGGCGCCCTTGTAGCCGGTCGCGGCGAGGTGGAACGAGACGGCGCCGGTGTGCGGGCGGTCGTCGAGCAGGCCCTCCTTCGCGAGTCCCGCGGTGGCGCCGCAGATCGCGGCGACCGGCACGCCGGCGTCGAGGAAGGTGCGGGCCTTGGCCGTGAAGGGGGCGAGCTCGTCGCCCTCGTCGTACTTCTCGGCGCCCGGAAGGATCAGCAAGGCGCTGTCCTCGGGGCCGAGCTCGTCGAGCGCGAGGTCGGGGACGATCCGGATCCCGGCGATCGTCGTGACGGGCTGCCCTGCGACCGGGCCGACGGTCCGGACGGTGAATCCGGCGCGGGCGAGCCAGGCCGTGGCGTGGCCCGTCTCCCAGTCGGCGAGGGTGTCGTAGACGGCGAGATGAACGGTCCTGGTGTCGCTCTCGGTTCCCATGACAGAAGGCTGTCATGATGACAGTTTGCTGTCAATCAAGAGCCTGGACGAGGCCCGGCAGAGCAAGGTGTCGCGTCCGGCCCGGTCTCGGTGGACAAGATGGCCATGGCCCGTCCCACCTGCGATTCCTTACCCTCGACCGCATGACCCCTCATGTCATCGAACCCGATCCCCAGGCCGGCGCGGCCGTCAAGGCCGCCGACCGCGCGCACGTGTTCCACTCCTGGTCCGCCCAGGGCCTGATCGACCCGCTCGCCGTGGCCGGCGCGGAGGGTTCGTACTTCTGGGACTACGACGGAAACCGCTACCTGGACTTCACCAGCGGTCTCGTCTACACGAACATCGGCTACCAGCACCCCAAGGTGATCGCCGCGATCCAGGAGCAGGCCGGGAAGCTCGCGACCTTCGCGCCCGCCTTCGCCGTGGACGTGCGCTCCGAGGCCGCACGCCTCATCGCCGAGCGCACCCCGGGCGACCTGGACAAGATCTTCTTCACCAACGGCGGTGCCGAGGCCGTCGAGAACGCCGTCCGCATGGCCCGGCTGCACACCGGCCGTACGAAGGTGCTCTCCGCCTACCGCTCGTACCACGGCGCCACCTCCACCGCGATCAACCTGACCGGTGACCCGCGCCGCTGGGCCTCCGACAACGGCTCCGCCGGCGTCGTGCGCTTCTGGGCGCCGTTCCTCTACCGCTCGCCCTTCTACGCCACCACCGAGGCGGAGGAGAGCGCGCGGGCCCTCCAGCACCTGGAGGACACGATCGCCTTCGAGGGTCCGGCGACGATCGCCGCGATCATCCTGGAGACCGTGCCCGGCACCGCGGGCATCATGACCCCGCCGCCCGGCTACCTCGCCGGCGTCCGCGAGATCTGCGACAGGTACGGCATCGTCTTCGTCCTCGACGAGGTCATGGCCGGCTTCGGCCGCACCGGCACGTGGTTCGCCGCCGAGCACTTCGACGTCGTGCCCGACCTGATGACCTTCGCCAAGGGCGTGAACTCGGGTTACGTGCCCCTCGGCGGCGTCGCCATCAACGCCGAGATCGCCGCCACCTTCGACAAGCGGCCCTACCCGGGCGGACTGACCTACTCCGGCCACCCGCTGGCCTGCGCCGCCGCCGTCGCCACGATCAACGTGATGGCGGACGAGAAGGTCGTCGAGAACGCCGCCCACATCGGCGAGACCGTCCTCGGCCCCGGCCTGCGCGAGCTCGCCGAGCGCCACCCGTCGGTCGGCGAGGTCCGCGGCATGGGCGTCTTCTGGGCGCTCGACCTGGTCAAGAACAAGGAGACCCGCGAGCCGCTCGTCCCGTACAACGCGGCCGGCGAGGCCAACGCGCCGATGGCCGCCTTCGCCGCCGCCGCGAAGAAGCAGGGCCTGTGGCCCTTCGTGAACATGAACCGCACCCACGCCGTTCCCGCCTGCAACGTCTCCGAGGCGGAGGCCAAGGAGGGCCTGGCGGCGCTGGACGCGGCGCTTTCGGTGGCCGACGAGCACACCGCGTAACCGCAGTACCGGGGAGGTCTCCCCCGTCTGGACTAGGGTGTCCCGAAACCGGACGGAGGGGGCCTGCCCATGCCCGCGAGCGGAGCTGTCACCCGCAACACCTTGCGACAGCAGATCGCCGACGCGCTGCGTGACGAGGTGCTCGCGGGCCGTCTCCAGCCGGGTGAGGAATTCACCGTCAAGCAGATCGCCGAGCAGTACGGGGTGTCGGCGACGCCCGTACGGGAAGCGCTCGTCGACCTGTGCGCGCAGGGACTCCTCGATTCCGACCAGCACCGCGGATTCCGCGTCCACCAGTACTCGGTCGACGACTACCGGCGCATGGTCGAGGCACGGATGCTCGTCGTCGACGGCATTTTCCGCCGCCACGCGCCCGCGGTGGTCCTGGCCCCGCAGACCCCGCGGAGCCCGTCGTCCCCGCCGCTCTCCGCCCCCGATCCCGACCTCGGCGTCGGCGTCGCCCTCGTCTCCGTACGCCGACGGGGCGAGGCCGCCGCCCGCGCCGCCCGTGCCGGGGACCTGGACATCCTCATCGGCTACGACATCCGCTACTGGCGCGAGCTGGGGCGGCTCGTCGCCGCCAACACCTACATCGCCGACTTCCTGCACAGGCTGCGCGTCCAGGCCTGGGTCTTCTCCGTGCCCTACCTGCGCTCCGAGCAGGACCTCCTCGGCTGGCTCTGGGGCGGGCACGTCGAGCTGGTGGACGCGGTCACCCGCGGCGACGCGGAGGCCGCCGTCGAGGTGGTACGGGCCTACAACGCGCACTCGCTGGAGTGGGCGGACCGCCTGGAGCAGCGGGCGAGCTGAACGTCACGGGGCCGACAGGTCGGGTTGAGGCCCGGCCTCCGGGGGCAGGTCCTGAGCGGGTGGGCGTCGTCGGTCGCGCCGCCGACTACCCTGGCCGTCCCTGCAACCGACGGAGAGCGAGCCTCCCTTGGCCTGTGACCTGTGGCTGGTCCCCCTCGTCGACGTGCTGTGCCACAGCCCCGACAACCCCTTCGCCGAAGAGATAGCCGTCTTCGACTCCGTGCTCAGCGCGTCCGGTCTGCCGACCGTGCCCGTCTACGCGTACATGCCGGGGCTCTCCGGGGACGTCGCCCCCGTCGCGGGCTTCGACTACGAGGCCCTGCACTTCCTGCGCCGCGCGTACCTCCTCCAGGTGTGCGGGCTGCCGGTCGAGCCGGTGGGCGAGCTCGGCGGGGACTACGAACAGCTCCTGGAGATGTTCGAGGCGACCGCCCAGCAGTCCCACCTGGTCTGGCACTACGACCACGCGGGCGCGTACGTGCCGGTCGACTTCCCGGCGCCGCTCACCACGGACGAGCTCCTGGAGGGCGGCGGTCCGCTCGGCTCCTCGTACGGGCTGCTCAGGGAGCTCGAGTTCGTGGCGCCCTCGATCGGCATCGACCCGGCGAACCCGCCGGCCGCCCCGCTGCCGCCGGAGCGACCGACCTCCCTGGAGGAGCCGGCCGCCCCGGTTCCGTCCGACGGCGGCCCCTTCGCGCGGGAGCGTCACGTGTGGCTGGGCCTGCACGCGGCGGCGGTCCGCAGCCTCGCCCAGGGATCGATGATCATCCTGAGCTGAGCTGAGCTGAGCCCCGCCAGCGCCCCCCGACAGGCCCTAGCGGGCCTCCGGGGGGCGCTGGCGGGGCATGTTCGGGCGGGTGCCGGGCGGAAGGGGGAAGCGGCCCGAGGGGTGGTGGCTCTCGGCGCGCGCGGGCATCACGCCCACCGACTGGAGCGCAAGCGGCGCCGGGCCCGAACGGAACTCGACCATCCAGTCCGCGGTCTCCGCCCGTACGAGCTCCGTCACGTCCTCCGAGAAGCGGCGCAGCACCCCGAGACATCGCTCGGCGGCCTCGCTCGCGGTGCCCTCCGTGGGCCCCAGTACCTCCCGGACGCTCTCCGAGGCCCAGTCGAACTGCAGCGCCTGGAGACGGCGCTGCACGGCCTGCGCCGTCGCCACGTCCCTTATCCAGCCCGACGTCAGCCCGAAGTACCGGTCGCAGGCCATGCAGGCCGCGCCGAGCAGCAGCGACAGGTAGCCCCAGCCGGCCGTGCCCGCGGCCACCCCGGTCAGGTCGAGCAGCGGCAGCGCGGCGCCCGCGATCACGCCGACGGCCGTGCCGATCCGCAGGGCCCGGGCGCAGCGGCGCTTCCAGACGCGGTCCGAGAGGTACCACTCGGCGGTGCGCAGGGCGTTGGACTCCACCCAGCGGTACAGCTCGTCGAGCCGTTCCGCCGGTTCACCCCAGTCGCCCAGGGGGAACGGCGTACCGGTCAGATCGCGGTGGACGTCTCCCCCGGGGGGTCCCGGCGGCGGCTGCATCTCCGGCTGCTGGCTCACCGGGGGACTCCTCTGTTCAGCTCAGTGCTCATGTCCTTCTGTGACGTGCGGTGCACGTGGTGCCTGCCCTTCCTACCGCCGAATGGTGGGCGGCGGGCCCGGAATCCCGGGATTTCCGCCCGCAAGAGGGTGTTGATCAGGTAGAGGAGGCCGCAGTTTCTCACCCGAAAGAGTGATGGAGGCAGGGCGGGCGGGGACCACGTAGGCTCGGCGTACCGACACATACGGACGTACCGAACTCCAGGAGTGACCGTGATCCCCGGTGGCCAGCCCAACATGCAGCAGCTTCTCCAGCAGGCCCAGAAGATGCAGCAGGACTTCGCCCGTGCGCAGCAGGAGCTGGCCGCGACCGAGGTCGACGGGCAGGCGGGCGGCGGTCTGGTGAAGGCGACCGTCACCGGCTCCGGCGAGCTGCGCGGCCTCGTCATCGACCCCAAGGCGGTCGACCCGGAGGACACCGAGACCCTCGCCGACCTGATCGTGGCCGCCGTCCAGGCCGCCAACGACAACGCGCAGCAGCTCCAGCAGGCCAAGCTCGGCCCGCTGGCGCAGGGCATGGGCGGCCTGCCGGGCATGGGCTTCTGAGCCCGGTCTTCTAACGAGCACTTCCAGCCACTACCGTAAGAATCAAGCACTCCCGAGAAGGGCGTTCCGTTGTACGAAGGCGTGGTTCAGGACCTCATCGACGAGCTGGGCAGGCTGCCGGGCGTCGGTCCCAAGAGCGCGCAGCGGATCGCCTTCCACATCCTCCAGACCGAGCCGACGGACGTCCGCCGGCTCGCGCACGCGCTCCTGGAGGTCAAGGAGAAGGTCAGGTTCTGCGCGGTCTGCGGCAACGTGGCGCAGCAGGAGCAGTGCAACATCTGCCGGGACCCGCGCCGCGACCTCAGCGTCATCTGCGTGGTCGAGGAGCCGAAGGACGTCGTCGCGATCGAGCGGACGCGCGAGTTCCGCGGCCGGTACCACGTCCTCGGCGGCGCGATCAGCCCCATCGAGGGCGTCGGCCCCGACGACCTGCGCATCCGTGAGCTCCTCGCGCGGCTCGCGGACGGTGCCGTCACCGAGCTGATCCTCGCGACCGACCCCAACCTGGAGGGCGAGGCCACCGCGACGTACCTGGCGCGGATGATCAAGCCCATGGGGCTGAAGGTGACCCGTCTCGCGAGCGGGCTCCCGGTCGGCGGCGACCTGGAGTACGCCGACGAGGTGACCCTCGGCCGAGCCTTCGAGGGACGGAGGCTGCTCGATGTATGACGACAGGGCCGGTGCGCTCTCGTGCGCGCTCTCAGAGAGGCTGCTCGATGTCTGACGCCACACTGCACTCCGTCACCCAGGACCCCGACGACTTCGCGGTCCAGATCTCCGACTCGATCGAGAGCTTCATCGTCGCGACCACCGAGGTCGCCAAGGGCGACGAGCCGGACAGCGCGGTCCCCTTCCTGCTCCTGGAGATCTCCCAGCTGCTCCTGACGGGTGGCCGGCTCGGCGCGCACGCGGACATCGTCCCGGACGAGCGGTACGAGCCGGACACGGGCCCCGAGCCGGACGTCGACGACCTGCGCGAGCGGTTCGCGGTGATGCTCGACCCGGTCGACGTCTTCTCCGAGGTCTTCGACCCCTACGAGCCCCGCAAGGCCCCGGTCCCGGCCCGCATCTCCGACAACCTCGCCGACATCGTCACCGACCTCCGCCACGGCCTCGCCCATTACCGCGCCGGCCGCATCAGCGAAGCCCTCTGGTGGTGGCAGTTCTCCTACTTCTCCAACTGGGGCCCCACCGCCTCGGCCACCCTCCGCGCCCTCCAGTCGCTCGTCGCGCACGTCCGCCTCGACCAGCCCCTCGCCGCCCTCGACGGCCTCGACACCGACGAGGACCTCGCCGAGGACGACCTCGCCGAAGAGGCCGGCCGCGTCATGCTCGAAGAGATCGCCGCCCCCCTGGGCCTCCGCGGCCGCTCCCTGAGGAAGTGACCGCCCGTTCCCCGTCCCCCGCCATGGCGCCATGGCGGGGGACGGGGAACGGTGGTTCCGGCGCGGTGGCGGAGGCCTTGCCGGGACGGCGGGATGATCACTGGGTGAGCGGGGTGTCTCAGCATTCGATATCACGCTGGCGTTTCCGGGTCCCTCGATAGACTGAGCCGATCGCAGCGCCGGCTGCGGCACAGACTGAGCGAGGAGCGCACGTGGGCCTTGTCGTGCAGAAGTACGGAGGCTCCTCCGTTGCCGATGCCGAAGGCATCAAGCGCGTCGCCAAGCGGATCGTGGACACCAAGAAGGACGGCCATCAGGTCGTCGTCGTGGTGTCGGCGATGGGCGACACGACGGACGAGTTGATCGATCTCGCCGAGCAGGTATCCCCGATTCCTGCCGGGCGTGAGTTCGACATGCTGCTGACCGCCGGAGAGCGGATCTCCATGGCCCTGCTGGCCATGGCGATCAAAAACCTGGGCCACGAGGCCCAGTCGTTCACGGGCAGCCAAGCGGGCGTCATCACCGACTCGGTCCACAACAAAGCGCGCATCATCGATGTCACGCCGGGCCGGATCCGTACCGCCCTCGACGAGGGCAACATCGCCATCGTCGCCGGCTTCCAGGGCGTGTCCCAGGACAAGAAGGACATCACCACCCTGGGCCGCGGCGGTTCCGACACGACGGCCGTGGCGCTCGCCGCCGCGCTCGACGCCGAGGTCTGCGAGATCTACACCGACGTCGACGGCGTCTTCACGGCCGACCCGCGCGTCGTGAAGAAGGCGAAGAAGATCGACTGGATCTCCTTCGAGGACATGCTGGAGCTCGCCGCCTCCGGCTCCAAGGTGCTGCTGCACCGCTGCGTCGAGTACGCACGCCGCTACAACATCCCGATCCACGTCCGCTCGTCCTTCTCGGGACTGCAGGGCACGTGGGTCAGCAACGAACCGCAAGGGGACCAGAAGGTGGAGCAGGCCATCATCTCGGGTGTCGCCCACGACACCTCCGAGGCGAAGATCACCGTCGTCGGCGTGCCGGACAAGCCGGGCGAGGCCGCGGCCATCTTCCGTGCCGTCGCGGACGCCGAGATCAACATCGACATGATCGTGCAGAACGTGTCCGCGGCCTCCACCGGCCTCACGGACATCTCCTTCACCCTCCCCAAGGCCGAGGGCCGCAAGGCCATCGACGAGCTGGAGAAGGCGAAGAGCGCGATCGGCTTCGACTCGCTCCGCTACGACGACCAGATCGGCAAGATCTCCCTGGTCGGCGCCGGCATGAAGACGAACCCGGGCGTCACCGCCGACTTCTTCAAGGCGCTGTCCGACGCGGGCGTGAACATCGAGCTCATCTCGACCTCCGAGATCCGCATCTCGGTCGTCACCCGCGCCGACGACGTCAACGAGGCCGTGCGCGCCGTCCACACCGCCTTCGGTCTGGACAGCGACTCGGACGAGGCCGTCGTCTACGGAGGCACCGGCCGATGACGTCGAAGCCGACGCTCGCGGTCGTCGGTGCGACCGGAGCCGTCGGCTCGGTGATGCTCCAGATGCTGTCGCACCACGCGGACGTCTGGGGCGAGATCCGACTCCTCGCCTCCCCGCGTGCGGCGGGCCGCAAGGCCTCCGTGCGCGGGGAGGAGTGCGAGATCCTCGCGCTCGACGAGGACGCCCTCGAAGGCGTCGACCTGGCGCTCTTCCTGGTGCCCGAGGCGGTCGCGGCACAGTGGGCGCCCGTCGCCGCCGCCAAGGGCGCCGTCGTGGTGGACACCTCGGCGGCCTTCCGGGCCGACCCCGACGTGCCCCTGGTGGTCCCCGAGACCAATCCCCACGCCGCGCGCGTACGGCCCCGGGGCATCGTGGCCAGCCCCGGCTCCACCACCCTCGCGCTGATCGTCGCCGTGGGCGCCCTGCACGCCGAGTTCGGCCTCGCCGAGCTGGTCGTCACCGCCCAGCAGGCCGCCAGTGGCGCCGGCGCCGGACACGCGGGTGTCGAAGCACTCCGGGCCCAGCTCGACCTGGTGGCCGGCGGCGGGGACCTGGGCACCCACCCCGGCGACGTACGGCGCTTCGTCGGCGAGAACACCGGACCCTTCCCCGGGCCCCTCGCGCTCAACGTCCTGCCCTGGTCGGGCACGGCCGGCGCCGACGGCGCCTCGTCGGAGGAGGAGCGCGTCCGGGACGAGACGCGCCGGATCCTCGGGCTGCCCGGACTGCGGGTCGCCGCCACCTGCGTCCGCGTGCCCGTCGTGACCGGGCACTCCGTCTCCGTGCACGCGCGCTTCGAGCACCCCGTGCCGGTCGGGCGCGCGCACGAGGTCCTGGCGACCTCGCCCGGCGTCGTCCTGTACGACGACCCGGCCGCGGGCGACTTCCCCACTCCCGCCGACGTCGTCGGCACCGACCCCGCCTGGGTCGGCCGGGTCCGGCGCTCCATGGACGACGAGCGCGCGCTCGACTTCTTCGTCTGCGCCGACAACCTGCGCAAGGGCGCGGCCCTGAACGCCCTTCAGATCGCGGAATCGGTTGTCACGGCTTTGTAGGATCTGTGAACGTCCTGTGAGCAATTAGGCGTCAGATATCTCTTGAACTGCGGCGATGCCGTGGAAGAGGATGCTCTTCCCCCCTGCCGCAACCAACGGCCGGGTGGAGGGCGTCTCTGCGTTCACCCACGACCTCGTGGTGCGGAAGACGCCGTGAAAGCGGGGCACAGGGGGAGAACGGTTGCGCATGAGGACATACGACTCACCGTCAAAAAGGGTGGCGTACGCGTACAACCCTGTCGGGGGGATGTGGGTCCAACAAGCGTGGCAGAGGTACTCGACATCGCGACAATCGCCCCGCTCCGCGGCGCGGGCACAGGCGTGCTCCCCGTGCGCAGCGCCGCGGTGCTCCCGCTCCGCGGCAGCGCCGTCGGCCCCGTGCGCGGCTCCGCGGTCCGCCCGTTCAGGCGGTCGCGCGCACTCGGCGGGATGCCGGTGATCGCCCCCGTGCCCGCCGCGCCCCGCACGACCGGGATGGACGCCATCCCCTCGCCCCGCGCCGGCGCCGAGGCCGACCTGGTCGCCGGCACCACCGTGGACCACCTGACCGAGACCTACCGCGCCCACTACCGGTCGCTGCTCGGCCTCGCCGCGCTGCTCCTCGACGACACGGCCTCCTGCGAGGACGTCGTCCAGGAGGCGTTCATCCGCGTCCACTCGGCCCGCAAGCGCGTCCGCGAGCCCGAGAAGACGCTCGCCTACCTGCGCCAGACCGTCGTGAACCTCTCCCGGTCCGCGCTCCGCCGCCGCATCCTCGGCCTCAAGCTGCTGTCCAAGCCCATGCCGGACATGGCCAGCGCGGAGGAGGGGGCGTACGAGCAGCTGGAGCGCGAGGACCTGATCAAGGCGATGCGCGGACTCCAGCGGCGCCAGCGCGAGGTGCTGGCCCTGCGGTACTTCTCCGACATGACCGAGGCGCAGGTCGCCGAGACGCTCGGGATATCCCTGGGGTCCGTGAAGGCGTACGGCTCGCGGGGCATCGCGGCGCTGCGCGTCGCGATGGGAGCGAGCGCATGAGCGAGACCCCGGACGAGACCCCGGACGAGACCCCGGACGGGACCCCCGGCGAGGTGTCTGACGAGGTGTCCGGCACGGCGCCGGAAGAGACCCCGGACGAGGCCCTCGACGAGGTGTCTGACGAGGTGTCCGGCACGGCGCCGGAAGAGACCCCCGACGAGACCCCCGACGAGACCCCCGACGGGGCCCCCGACGGGGTGTCAGGTCGGACGCCCGACGAGGCCTCCGCCAAGACGCCCGGCCGGGCCCCCGGCAAGGCCCTCGGCGAGGCATCCGGTGAGGTGCTCCGGGAGGACGGCGGCGCTCGTGACGGGCGCGACGCCGTGGATGAACGCAACGACGTGAGTGGACAGCGCATGGTGAAGATCGAGCTCGGGCCCGGCGAGGGCGACGGGGACGAACTCGCGCTGCGGCGGCTCTTCCAGGGAGCCGTGGCCGGCCTGGAGCCCACCGCGGGCTCGCTGGAGCACCTGCGCCGCGCCGTCCCCGCGCGGCGGGCCCGCAAGCGCCAGGCGTTCGTCGGCGCCTGCGCCGCCGCGGTCCTCATCGGGACGGCCGTCCCCGCCTTCGTGCACGTCGCCTCCTCGGGCGGTCTCTCGGCCTCCGACGCGGTGAACGCCGGCCACGGTGAGGACGCCCAGGGCGGCACCGGTGACGATGCCGGCGCCGGGGGTGCCCAGAGCACCAAGGCCCCGGTCGGCGGCGCCTCGCCCAGCCAGGGCGCCGACGAGGGCTCCGCGGGCGACCCGCGGTCCCCGGGAGCCGCCGGCGGCCCGCGCCAGTCGCAGGAGGCGGGCGGCGGTTCCGCTCCCCGCTGCGCCGCCGACCAGCTCGGCGTCAGCAGCGAAGGAGCCCAAGGTCCCGACGACCAGGGCAGGTTCCACGGCAACTTCCGCATCGCCAACGTGTCCGGCCAGGACTGCGCCGTGGACGGCGCCGGAGTCGTCGGCTTCGAGGCCCGCGGCGCCGCCGACCCGGGCCGGATCTCGGTGGTCCGGCACACCTCGGGGGACGGCGCCGACGGGCTGCCCGACCCCTCCCAGGAGTCGTCCTCGCTCGTCCTGAAGCCGAACGGCTCGTACGAGGTGAAGTTCGTCTGGGTGCCGAGCGAGACCTGTCCCACGACCGGGACCTCGCCGACCCCGGCGCCGCCCACCCCGACCGAGCAACCGACCGAGCAGCCCCCGACGGCCCCGCCCACCACCACCGTCGACCCCGGGCCCACCACGGGCACCGGAGACACCGGCACGGCGGGCACCGGCGCGGAGGCGGGCGCGGGCTCCGAGGCCGGGGCCGGTGTCGCGGCCCAGCTGCTCCACGACGACGGGGCCCCGGCGGACGGCAGCGTCGTGATCAGCCACACCGCCGAGCCGGGTGGCCCCACGGCCTCGGCGGTCGTCACCAACGCCTGCGCCGGCGTCATCTACCGCACCGGGATCCTGAGCGCCTCCTGAACCACGCTCGGGGCCCGGTAGGGACCCCGTAGGGCCCCAGTCCGGGACACGCTCCGTCCGGGGCACGCTCCGTCCGGGGCACGCTCCGTCCGGGGCACGCTCCGTCCCGGGCACGCTCCGGGCGGGGCACGGCTCCGTCCGGAACACGCT
Organism: Streptomyces sp. NPDC043176; assembly: GCF_056436715.1. NCBI lineage: Bacteria > Bacillati > Actinomycetota > Actinomycetes > Kitasatosporales > Streptomycetaceae > Streptomyces > Streptomyces sp. NPDC043176. The sequence goes on along the minus strand of NZ_JBWKCA010000012.1, from coordinate 193,163 downwards.
CCGGGCGGGGCACGGCCCCGTTCCGGGGCCTTACAGCCCCAGGGCCTCGTCCCGGGACGCCTCCGCCTCGCGGCGCACGAGGCGGAACCACATGAAGACGACGAAGCCGGCGAAGACGAACCACTCCGCGGTGTAGCCGAGGTTCTGGAAGGCCTTCGCGTCCAGGCCGGTGCCCGCCGCGGCGGCGGCCGGGACCGGCGTCAGGCCGGCGGGGGAGTCGGCGAGGGTGATCCAGGCGTCGTAGACGTCGTCCGTCACCACGTTGACCAGGGACGCCGCGCTGATCATGCCGAGCTGTCCCTCGGGCAGTCCGCCGGCGCTGTGGACGCCCTTCGTGCCCGCGTTCTCCGAGGCCTGGAGCGCGCCCACCACGGTGACCTCGCCGGACGGCGGAGCGGGGGCCTTCGCGCCCGTCGGGAGCCAGCCCCGGACCACCGGCAGGGAACGGCCGCCGTCCGTCTTCAGCAGCGTCAGGACGTACGCGCCGGTGCGGCCGTCCAGCTCGCGGTCCGGGACGAGGAACTGCTCGCCGAACCTGCCGCGCGCCTCGGCCGGACGGCCCGAGGTCTCGGTGTCCACCGGCAGCAGGGACGCCAGCGGCTCGGCCTTCAGCGAGCTCGGCGCGGGCCGCTGCTCGGCGTCCTGGTGGGAGTCGACGCGGTCCTCGAACTTGCCGAGCTGCCAGGTGCCCATGAAGACGCAGAACGGGATCGCGAGGAGGACGAAGGCGTTGATCCCCCACCAGCGGGGCGTTCTCAGGAACCGGTACACGCCCCCACGGTACGCAAGCCCGCCCCGCTCCCCCTCGGCCGGGTCCCCGCCGGGCCCGCCGCCCGGACCCGATCCGGGTCCCCGCCGGGCCCGCCGCCCGGACCCGATCCGGATGCACGCCCGCGTCGCGGTCCGGGCCCGTGTCCGGCCCGGTGGTCAGACCGGGCCGGACGCCCCGGCGCCTCGCGCCCACCCGAAGCCGCCCGGGCCGGCGCCTCGCCCGTCAGGTCCGGCTGCCCGGGGCCTCGCCTCCCAGATGCCTCGCGGCGAAGGCCAGGTCCAGGGCGACCTGCTTGATGCGCTCCTCGACCACCAGCGAGCCGTGGCCGGCGTCGTACCGGTAGACGTCGTGGACCGCGCCACGGGCCGCGAGCCGGCCCACGTAGTTGTCGATCTGCCGGATCGGGCAGCGCGGGTCGTTGACGCCGGCCGAGATGTGCACCGGGGCCTTCACCGCGTCCACGTACGTCAGCGGGGACGAGGCCGCGTACCGCTCGGGCACGTCCTCGGGCGAACCGCCGAGCAGGGTCCGGTCCAGCGCCTTGAGGGCCTCCATCTCGTCCTCGTACGCCGTGACGTAGTCCGCGACCGGGACCGCCGCCAGGCCGACCGCCCAGTCGTCCGGCTGGGTGCCCAGGCCGAGGAGCGTGAGGTAGCCGCCCCAGGAGCCGCCGGAGAGGACGATGCGCGACGGATCGGCCAGGCCGCTCGCCACCGCCCACGCCCGGACCGCCGCGATGTCCTCCAGCTCGATCAGACCGACCCGGTGCTTGAGCGCGTCGGTCCACTCCCGGCCGTACCCCGTCGAGCCCCGGTAGTTGACCCGCACGACCGCGTACCCGTGGTCCACCCAGGCCGCCGGTCCCGACGCGAAGGCGTCGCTGTCGTGCCAGGCCGGGCCGCCGTGCACCTCGAAGATCGTGGGGAAGGGGCCCTCGCCCTCCGCCGGGCGCTGCACGAGCGCGTGGACCCTGCCGCCGGGGCCGTCCACCCAGACGTCCTCCACGGGCACCGACGGCGGGGCCTTCGCGCCGGGCGGGTCGAGGACGACGCCGCCGGCCGTGGAGAGCACCACCGGCGGCTCGGCGGCCGAGGACCACAGGTACTCGACGCTGCCGTCGGGCCGGGCCGTCGCGCTCGACACCGAGCCGGCCGGGGTCTCCACCCCGACGAGGGCGCCGGTGGCGATCTCGTACCGCCACAGCTCGCTGCGCGCCTCGAAGCTGTGCACGATCAGCAGGCCGGAGCCGTCCGGGTACCACTCCGCCGACACGTCGCCCGGCAGGTCGAGCCGCAGGTCGGTCTCGGTTCCGGCCGCCACGTCCCACAGCATCGGCTCCCAGCGGCCGCGCCGCTGGTGGCCGACGAGCAGCCGGGTGTCGCCCGCCACCGGGGCGAAGCCGAGGACCGCGAGCCCGAGCTCCTCCGTGCCGCCCTTGGTGTCGTCCAGATCGGCGAGGACGGTCCCGTCCGAGGCGCGCAGCACGCGCAGCGCCGAGTGCATCGCGTCGCCGTGCTCGGTGTGCTCGATCGCGATCAGCGAACCGTCGTACGACAGGTCGCCGACCCCGGCCGACTCCCGGTGCCGGTAGATCTCGACCGGAGCGCCGGCCCCGGGGCGTACGAGGTGGACCGTGGAGCCGTCCTCGTCCGTGGAGCGGCCGACCACGAGGGTGCCCTCGCGGCCGATGGCGAGCCCGGCCGGGTAGGAGGCGGCGAGGTCGGGCACGGCGGGTTCGTCCGGGCCGCCGGCGAACGGCTGGCGCATCCACACGCCGAACTCGTCGCCGTCGGTGTCCGCGAACCACCAGATCCACGCGCCGTCCGGGGAAAGAGTGCCGTCCGTCGTCCCGTTGGGCCGGTCCGTGACCTGCCGCTGTGTGCCGCTCGCCCGGTCCCAGGCGTACAGCTCGTACGTCCCCGTCGCGTTGGAGACGAACAGCGAGCGGTCGGGGGCCTCCTCGGCCCACTCGGGCAGGGAGACGCGGGGTGCGCGGAAGCGCTGCTCCCATGCCGGCGTCTCCGCGGTGAGCTCGGTGTTCCTGCTCTCAGTCATGGACCCATGATGCTCCGGGCGGGCGACAATTCGGGTCGCGTCCTCCCCGGCCTGTGGATAACCTCGCCGACATGTACTCTCCGACCCCCGAAGACTGGCTTGAGGCCAACCGCGCGCGGTGGGACGAGCGCGTCCCGCTCCACGCCGCGAGCGAGTTCTACGACCTCGACGCCTTCCGCGCGGGCAAGGACGCCCTCCGCGACTTCGAGCTGGCGGAGGTCGGCGACGTCGCCGGGCGCTCCCTGCTGCACCTCCAGTGCCACATCGGCCTGGACACGCTGTCCTGGGCGCGGCACGGCGCCTCGCGCGTCGTCGGCCTGGACTTCTCCGAGCCGGCCGTCGAGACGGCCCGCTCGCTCGCCGCCGACCTGGACCTGCCGCAGGACCGGGCCGCGTTCGTCGCCGCCGACGTGTACGACGCGGCGGAGGCGGTCCCGGACCGCGCGTACGACATCGTCTACACGGGCAGCGGGGCGCTGTGCTGGCTCCCGGACATCGACCGCTGGGCGGAGATCGCCGCCTCGCTGGTGGCGCCCGGCGGCTTCCTCTACGTGGCGGAGTTCCATCCGCTGACCGACTCGCTCGACGACGAGACCGGCAGCCGGATCGTCCACGACTACTTCGTCCGTGAGCCGTGGGTGGACACCACGCCGGGCACGTACGCCGATCTCGACGCGACGACCGTCCACAACCGCAGCGTGGAGTGGGTGCACCCGGTCGGCGAGGTCGTCACGGCGCTCGCCAAGGCCGGTCTGCGGATCGAGTTCCTCCACGAGCACGACGCGTCGCTGTTCCCGCGCTACGGCGCGCTCCAGCGGCACGAGGACGGCTACTACCGCTTCCCGGCGGACCGCCCCCGCATCCCCCTGATGTACTCGGTCAAGGCCTCCCGCCCGGCCTGAGCGCTTGAGGAGTCCGCTACGGCCGGCCGAGCCTGAGGACGCCGACAGGGGTCTCAGGGGGCGCAGTAGGGCCGTACGTGGTGGGTCCGGCGGCCGTCGGGGCCGAGGACCTGCGCCCCGATCTTGTGGGTGCGGAGCGAGAGCGAGGTGCCCGCGACGCGGAGCGCCGGTGCCGCCCGCACCATGGCCGCGGTGATGTCGTGCAGTTCGTCGACGGTACGCAGCCACATGGCGAGGGCCAGGTTGTGCGGCCCGGTGACCGAGGTGATCACGCGGGTCTGCCGCAGCCGGGCGAGCGCCGCCACCGTCGCCGGCACCTCCAGGGGCGGGACGTCGGCCGTGACCATCGCCCAGACCGGGCGCCCGGAGAACCGGGGGGCGGCCTGGCAGTGCTGGTGGAGCACGCCGGCGCCGGTGAGGGTGTCCAGGCGGCGGCGCACCGTGGACTCGCTCGTGCCGCACTGCCGGGCGAGCTCGGCGGCGCTGCGGCGGGCGTCTCCGGCCAGTTCCGCGACGATCCTGCGGTCGAGCTCCGTGACGTACGGGTACGCGCGCGCGTGCGCGGGGCGGGGCCGCCGGTCGCCGTTCACGGTCTCGGCGAGGAGCCGGGCCTTCCCCGGGGGGAGCTGTTCGAGCCGTGACCGGTACGGGCGGTTGTGCAGCCGTGTGACGACCTGGGTGCGGGACCGGATCACCCCGGGCAGCCGCCGGATGCGGTCGGCGAGGTAGGCGTCGAGCGCGTACAGGTCGGGCGAGACCACGAGCAGGACCAGATCGGCCTCGCCCGTGACCTGGTGGACGCCGAGGGTGCAGGGGTCGCCGGCGACGTCGATCGCGGTGGCCTCCGCGTCGCCGGGGACGCACTCCAGCTCGATCCAGGCGTGCAGCGTGGCCTCCGTGCCCAGCCGGGCGGCGAGCAGGGAGTTCCAGGCGTAGCCTCCGGAGCTGAGGTGCTCCCAGCGGCGGGCGAGGGTGTCGGGGCTCGTGCCCAGGACCGTCGCCAGCTGGGTCCAGCTGGCACGCGGGGCGATCTGCAATGCGTGGATCAGTGACAGATCCGCTTCTCCCAGGACGGATTCCCCGGTATCCATGTACCTCCTTGGCCGATCCCGGGCAAACCCTGGGTGTGGGCTCCGGTAAGCCCCAGGATGTGGACCAGGGCAAATGCATTCAAGCCGCGACGGTGGCTGATTTCCATTAAATCCGTCCCACGTCACAGGAGAAGGACGGAGAAGGAATACGGGGGCAGGGCGATGTGGGCAGGAGAATCGGCGGAAAACGCGATCTTGTGGGGCGAGCCGGTCGCCTTCGACCAGCTCGTCGCCGCCGAGCGAGGCTACGACAGCTGCGGACCGGCCGAACAGCTCCTGTGGGAGCGGCTGTCCGTCTTCGAGGGTGCCTTCGGCAGGGACGCCGTCCGTGAGGTCTGCGCCTCCGGCGCGCTGCCCGCCGGGCGGATCCAGACGGTTCTGGACCGGCTCGCGCCCCTCGCGCTGCTCCCCGTGGACGACCTCTTCGACGGCGAGGAAGGCCTGCCCCGCTACTGGATGCCCCACCCGATGCGGGCCGTCGGCGCCCGCCGGCTCACCGCGCGCGGGGACCGCTGGGTGGTCGTCCTGCACCACCGCAGGTGGTGCGTGAGGCTCGCCCGGCAGGCCGCCGACTGGTGGCAGCGCGGCCGGCAGCTCGACGCCCGGGACCTCGCCCTGCGGGAACTCCCCGACCTGGCGGTCGCCATGGACCCCACGACCGCCCCGCTGTCGTCGAGCACCGAGGCCGACACGGCGCTCGAGATCGCGGTCTCCCTGTGGTTCCTGTGGGTGGCCTGCGGGCGCGTCACCGAGGGGCGCACCCGGCTGCGGCACGCCCTCAGCCTGCACGCGGGCCCGGCGCCCGCCCGCGCCCTGTGGCTCGCCGCCTTCCTGGAGCTGGAGTCGGGCCGCCCCGAGGACGCCGACCCGCTCCTCGCGCAGGCGTGGGCGGCGGCCGTCCGCGACGGGGACGACCGCTGTCTGACGCTCCTCGCCCATCTGCGCGGTGCGACCGCCCTCCACCAGGGGCGTACGCGCGCGGCGGCGGCCGAATTCCGGGACGCGCTGGCCCTGATGGAGGAGCACCCGGAGTTCGGGCCGACCCGCCGGGCGTGCTGGGTCGGCCTCGCGCTCTCCCTGTGCCGTTCGGAGCCGGAGGCCGCCCAGGAGGCGCTGGACCAGGCCGACCTGGACCGGGAGAGCCGCCGGGCCTGGGTGGGCCGCGACCTGTTCGCCGACGCCTGGGCCTCCCACGTACGGGCCGAACTCGTGGCCTGGGACGGAGACCGGGAGCGGGCCGCGGAGTACGCCCGACGGGCCCTGCGCGAGCACCTGCGCCTCGGCTCCGCGGTGGGCGCGGCCTGCGCCGCGGAACTCCTGGCCCAGATGCGGGCGATGGACGGCCGGCACGACGAGGCGGCCCATCTCCTCGGCGCCGTCGACCTGTTGCGCACCTCGGTCTTCGACTCCTCGTACCGGCCGGCGGAGTACTGCATGGTGACCCGTGCCCGCGGCGAGGCCGCTCTGCGGGCCCTGCTCGACGACACGGACCTGAGGAGCGCGTACGAAGAGGGCGCGAGGCGGGGCCTGTTCACGCTCGCGGGCGAAGGCTAGGGGGCGCTTCGCCGGTCACGCCCGGGCTGATCGGCAGGACGCCCCTCCAGGAGCTGCCGGTCCGGAAGACCGGGCGGGTTCCGATCTTCCGCGGCGGGTCCGTCGTCCGTCGCTCTGCCTACGATGTCGGAATGTTCGCCTTCGTCGTGGCCGCCGTGTTCCTGCTGCTCTTCGGGGCGGGTGTGCTGCGCGACCGGCGCCGCTTCGGCAACGCGGTGTACCTCGGACTCGCCGTCACCTTCCTCGGCATCGGGCTCCTCGCGGGCATCGACGACGCCCCGCCCGGCGTCGCCGAGACCGTGATGATCGTCGTGCTGCTCGTCCTCGGCCTGGGCCCGGTCGTCCTCGCCGGACTGCTCTGCGCCAACGGCGTGGAGATGGTCCGCAAGGAGGGCAGACGCCCGGCCAACCTGCTCGCGCTCCTCGCCGGACTCGGCATGTTCGCGGTGATGGGCCTCGCGATCGCCGCCGCCGTCACCCGCTCGCCGGTCCTCGGCGTCCTCGTCGGCACCACCCTGCTGGTGCTCGCCTACGTCTCGTTCCTCTTCGCCTGCTTCGTCGGCTACGCCTACCTGTACGGCCGGATGCGGATCCGCCGCGACGCCGACTACGTCGTGGTGCTCGGCTCCGGGCTCGTCGGCGGCCGCCGCGTGCCGCCGCTCCTCGCGAGCCGCCTGGAGCGCGGAAGGCAGGTGTACGACATGCTGCTCGCGCGCGGCGGGGACGCACCCGTCCTCATCACCTCGGGCGGGCAGGGCCCCGACGAGGAGCTGCCCGAGTCGCACGCGATGGCCGACTGGCTCGTCGAGCGCGGCTTCCCCGCCTCCGCGGTCGTGCGCGAGGACCGCTCCCGCACGACTGAGGAGAACATGCTCCTCAGCAAGGAGCTCATGGAGCGGGACCGGCCCGGATCCTCCTGCGTGATCGTCACCAACGACTTCCACGCCTTCCGGGCCGCCCTGACGGCACGCCGGGCGGGCGTGGACGGCCAGGTGGTGGGCTCCCCGACCGCCGCCTACTTCTGGCCGACGGCGACCATCCGCGAGTTCGTCGCGGTCTTCCTCCAGTACAAGGTGGTCAACATCGGGATCTGCCTGATCCTGATCCTGCTGGGGGTCCTGGCGTGGGCCGTGCGCTGAGCGCGGTCGGTCCGGTTCATCGAGGGCTCCTCACGGCGTGACGATCGGGAAGAACGGGTCGGGCTTCGTCACGTACGACAGGAGCCGCGTGAGCAGCCGGGGATCGCCCTCCACCCCGATCCCGAGCTCCTCGGGGCCCTGGCCGGCGAGTAGACCGAGCAGCTGGGCCTTCCCCCCGAGGGTGAGGGTGAGCCCGGCGGGCGTCCGGGGCGCGGCGACCGCCCGGTGGGTGAGGGCCCCGTTGCGCAGGGTCAGGCGGCGCCGCTCGCCCGCGTCCGTCGGGCCGTCCAGCAGGACCAGGTCGATCGTCAGGTCCTCGTCCCAGGCCCGCGGCCCGTCGATCGCCACGGCGACCGAGTCGATCAGCATCGGGACGGTGAGGGCCATCGCCATCTCCGGGTTGGTCGTGTCGACCATCTCGCCGGCGACGCCCTCGCGGAGCTCCTGGGCGCCGCGCAGGTAGAAGTTGCGCCAGGTGGCGTTCTCGGCGCCGTACCCCAGCCGCTGGTACACCCCGGCGAGGACCTCCTTCGCCTCCCCGTTCCCGGGGTCGGCGAAGACCAGGTGGTCGAGCAGGGTCGCGGCGAAGCGCAGGTCGCCGTCCTCGGCGTACGCCCGGGCCTTGGCGAGGGCGTCGGCGGCGCCGCCGGCCACCTCCACGTACCGCGCCGCCAGCTCCGCGGGCGGCAGCTCCCAGAGGTGGGCCGGGTTGCCGTCGTACCAGCCGAGGTAGCGCTGGTAGATCGCCTTCGTGTTGTGGCTGAGCGAGCCGTAGTAGCCGCGGCCGTGCCAGGCCCTCTCCAGGGCGGGCGGCAGCTCGATCCGCTCGGCGATCTCGGTGCCCGTGTATCCCGCGTTCAGCAGCCGGAGCGTCTGGTCGTGCATGTACGCGTACAGGTCGCGCTGCTCGGCGAGGAACGCCACCACGTTGTCGTGACCCCAGGTGGGCCAGTGGTGGGAGGCGAAGCCGACGTCGTACCGCCCGTGGAAGTACTCGATCGCCTCGTCCAGGTAGTGCGCCCAGATCCGCGCGTCGCGGACGACCGCGCCCCGCAGGGTGAGCACGTTGTGCAGGGTGTGCGTGGCGTTCTCCGCCAGGCACAGGGCCCGGTGGTCGGGGAAGAGGAAGTTCATCTCCGCCGGTGCCTCGGTGCCCGGAGTGAGCTGGAAGACGATCCGCACGCCGTCGACCGTCTCCTCCTGCCCGGTCTCCGTGATGTCCACGGTCGGCGGGATCAGGCTGATCGTGCCCGTCGAGGCGGCCTGCCCCAGGCCAACACCGATCTGGCCGTCCGGGGCCTTCGGGAGACCGACGCCGTACATGAAGCTCGCCCGGCGGGTCATGGCGTTGCCAGCGTACACGTTCTCGCTGACCGCGTGCTCCAGGAAACCGGCGGGGGCGAGGATCGGCACGCCCTTTTCGGTGCCGTGCGGGAGGACGCCCCGGACGCCGCCGAAGTGGTCGCCGTGCGAGTGCGTGTAGATCACCCCGGTGACCGGCCGGTCACCGCGGTGCTCCTTGTACAGCGCGAAGGCGGCGGCCGCCGTCTCCACGGAGATCAGCGGGTCGATGATCACGACCCCGCGCTCGCCCTCGACGATCGTCATGTTGGAGAGGTCCAGGCCCCGCACCTGGTAGATGCCCGCGGTGACCTCGTAGAGGCCCTGGCGCGCGCACAGCCGGCCCTGCCGCCACAGGTTCGGGTGCGCGGTCTCCGGGCACTCCTCCTTGAGGAATCCGTAGGCGTCGTTGTCCCAGATCACGCGGCCGTCGTCGGTCGTCACCGCACTCGGGACGAGGGCGCCGAGGAAGCCCCGGTCCGCGTCGTCGAAGTCGGTCGTGTCCTCGAAGGAGGGCAGGGCGTCGCTCATGGACCAGGGGCTCCGTTCCGCGGGGACGGTGGTTCGGCGTACCGGTCCATCTGAACACCGGGCCACTACGACCGCACTTCGGAGCGGCGGGACCGCCGGACCGTACCTACTCTGGAGATACGCGTCCCACTCCGGCGGCACGGAGGTGGCCCATGAGGGCACGCCACCACTTCCACATCGACTACCTCGGGCACTCGGTCTCCGCGACCGTCCAGACCGGGCACACACCCGTCGTCGAGGTCCTCGTCGACGGCAAGGAGACCGGCTACGCCACGACGAAGGCCGACCGGCCGGTCACCGTCCCCATCGAGCTGCCCACCGACCCCCCCACGCCCGTCACCATCCGGGCGACCCCGGGGCCCGGCGTCCCCCGCTGCCTCCTCCTCGCCACGGCCGACGGAGAGGGACAGGTGATGGCCCCCCGGCTGTACTGACCGAGTGCCGTCCCCAGGGCCGTGCGAATCCCTCGTACGGCTCCGGTCCGCCCGGCTCAGGAGAGCCAGGCCGCGTCCCCGGGCCGTGCGAATCCCTCGTACGGCTCCGGTCCACCGGGCTCAGGAGAGCCAGGCCGCGTCCCCGGGCCGTGCGAATCCCTCGTACGGCTCCGGTCCGCCGGGCTCAGGAGAGCCAGGCCATCCCGATGATCAGGAAGACGACGAAGGCGATCGCCCCGGCGACGGCAGCCGTCTTGCGGGGCCGCCGTCTGGAGAGCTCGGCGAGCCCGCCGCCCGCGCTCCCCGGCCGCTCACGCCGACGCGAGGCCGCGCCGGCGCCGGCCGCCGGGCGGGGCGCGGACCGGGACGACCGGGGCTGCTGCGGGATGGCTCCGCGCAGGGGCGCGGTGCCCGGCAGGGGAGCGGCGCCGGGCATCGGTGCCGCTCCCGGCCTGTGCGCCGCGGGCATCGACCCCGATCCCGCCACCGCCACCGGCATCGGCGCCGGGTGTGCGGCGACGCCGGGGACGGGTCCGGCGGTGTGGTGCGGGGCATGGGACGGACCGGCCGTGCTCGGGGCGGGCCGCGCGTAGGACCGCCACGCGCCGGAGGAGAACCAGTCCGCGATCGACTGCGCCGAAGGCCGCTGTTCCGGCTGCTTGGCCAGCAGGCTCAGCAGATACGTCTCGAACTCGGGCGGCAGGGACGCCCCGAGCCGGGTGGGCGGCACCGGCGGGGTGTCGATGTGCTGGTACAGCAGGGCCGTCGCGGTGTCCGCGCGGAACGGCGGTCGGCCGGTGACCAGTTGGTAGAGGACGCAGCCCAGCGAGTACACGTCCGACGCGGGCGAGGCGGGCTGGCCGAGGGCCCGCTCGGGCGCCAGGTACAGCCCCGTGCCCACGATCTGACCCGTCGTCGTGAGCGCCGCCGAGGGATCGTCGACGAACCGCGCGATGCCGAAGTCGGCCAGCTTCACCGTCCCCTCGCCGTCGACGAGCAGGTTCCCCGGCTTGATGTCCCGGTGCACCACGCCCTGCCTGTGCGCGGCCGCGAGCCCGGCGGCGGCGTGCGCGGCGACCACGGCGACCCGCTCGGCGGGCAGCAGCAGGGGGTCGGACGGGTTTCCGGCGAGGCTGTCGCCCTCGACCAACTCCATGACCAGGAACAGCTTTCCGTCCCACGTGCCGAAGTCGAAGACGCCCACCACGTGCGGGTGGCTCAGCCGGGCGGCGGTCTGCGCCTCCAGCCTGAACCGGTCGGCGGCGGAGGGGTCGGTCCCCTGCGCCAGCATCAGCTTCACGGCCACGGCCCGGCCCAGCACCTCGTCGGTGGCCTGCCACACCTCGCCCATGCCGCCCCGGCCGATACACACGTGAAGCCGATATCGGTCCGCGACCAGCACCTGGAGACCACCCTTTCGACGATCGATCAACCTGACGGAAGAGAACCAGCGTAGAGCCGCCCGCCCCCGTCCTTCGCCGCGCTCCCCTCCGTACGGGCCCCCGGGCGTGACGGCCCACCGGAAGTGGCGCCCCGCGGGCGCGGCGGAGTACCGGGCGGGACGGTTCGCGGGGCGTGACCTGCCACCGGTGTCCGGCTGTACGCCGGGTGAACGGGGCGTGTCGGCAGGCGGTTAGCATCGCGGCCCGGAGTATTCACGTGTGTGGGACGGAGTGGGTCGTGGCGCGACCGCGTATGGGTGTGGCGGTACTGACGATGGGCACGCGCCCCGCCGAGCTGGGGGCGCTCCTCGACTCCGTGGCGCGGCAGGACGAGCCGGCCGCCCGGATCGTCGTCGTCGGCAACGGCACCGGCTCGCTCCCGGACCTCCCCGAGGGCGTGACGGGCGTCGAACTGCCCGAGAACCGAGGGGTGACGGGCGGCCGGAACGTCGCGATCGAGACCCTGCGCGCCTTCGGCGACGTCGACGTGGTCGTCGACCTCGACGACGACGGCCTTCTCGTCGACACCGACGTCCTGCGTCGCCTCGCCGACCTGTACGCGGCGGACCCGGCCCTCGGCGTCGTCTCCTTCCGCATCGCCGACGAGACCGGCGAGACGCAGCGCCGGCACGTCCCCCGCCTCGGAGCGAAGGACCCGCTGCGCGGCGGCGAGGTCACGACCTTCCTCGGCGGCGGCCACGGCCTGTCGATGCGGATGCTCGACCGGATCGGCGGCTGGCCGGAGGACTTCTTCTTCACGCACGAGGAGACCGACCTCGCCTGGCGCGCCCTCGACGCCGGCTGGAAGATCCTCTACGCGCCCGAGCTCCTCCTCCAGCACCCCAGGACGAGTCCCGCCCGGCACGCCGTCTACTACCGGATGACCGCCCGCAACCGCGTCTGGCTCGCCAAGCGCAACCTCCCGGCCCTCCTCGTTCCCCTCTACCTCGGCGTCTGGATCCTTCTCACCCTCGCCCGCACCCGCTCCCTGTCCGGCCTCGCCGCCTGGTTCGCCGGCTTCGCCGAAGGCCTCCGCCGGCCCTGCGGCCCCCGCCGCCCCATCCGCTGGTCCACCGTCCAGCGCATGACCCGCCTGGGCCGCCCGCCGATCATCTAGCCCGCCCCGGGGGCTTCCGGGGCTTCGGCCCGGGCCCGGAAGCCTCCCCGGCCCCGCGGGAAACACAAACAGGTGAGGCCGGTACTGGAATCAGTACCGGCCTCACCTGCTGTTTCGGCTGTCGGGGTGGCGGGATTTGAACCCACGACCTCTTCGTCCCGAACGAAGCGCGCTGCCAAGCTGCGCTACACCCCGATGTCACTGCTCTGTTCTTCACGTCGCGGCGACATCGCTTACTTTAGCCCACGCGCGCGCTCAGACGAAATCCGGTATTCGGGGGACGGCGGCGCAGGTCGGATGCGGTCGAGGCCGACGATGGCGAGGCCGAGGAGGTAGAAGGCCGTGCCGAGGACGACGGCGACCAGGATGTCGGACCGGATCGTGAAGTGGCTGAGGGCGACGGGCACGTTGCCGTGGACGCACTCGATGACCAGGCCCGTCGCCGCGGCCGGGGCGATCAGGCCCCGGAAGGCCGCGGCGTACGGCCGGCGCGGGGCGGGGGCACGACGGCGGAGGCCGGCACGGCCGAGGGGCGGGGCGTGAGCACGGCCCCACCGTAAGTGCTCAGGCACGTGCCGTCAGGGTGAGCAGGGTGGCCTCGGGCGGGCAGGCGAAACGGACCGGGGTGTACCGGTTGGTGCCGCAGCCCGCGGAGACGTGGAGGTACGAGGTGCGGTCGGCGACCGTGTGGGTGGAGAGCCCCTTCACCCGGTCCGTGTCGAGGTCGCAGTTGGTGACGAGCGCCCCGTAGAAGGGGATGCACAGCTGCCCGCCGTGGGTGTGTCCGGCGAGGATCAGCTCGTATCCGTCGGCGGTGAAGGCGTCGAGCGAGCGTAGGTACGGGGCGTGGACCACGCCCACCGTGAAGTCGGCCGACGCGTCGGGGCCGCCGGCCACCCGCTCGTAGCGGTCGCGCTTGATGTGCGGGTCGTCGAGGCCGGTGAACGCCAGATCGGCCCCGGGCAGCTTCAGCCGGCCCCGGGTGTTGGTGAGGTCGACCCAGCCGGCCGCGTCGAAGCCGTCCCGCATGGGCTCCCACGGGTTGTGGCGGGCGCCGACGACGGGCCCGTTGCCGTTGAGGCCGTGGCGGCCCTGGGCCTTCTCCTTCAGGTAGCGGGCGGGGTTGCGCGGCGTCGGCCCGTAGTAGTCGTTGGAGCCCATGACGTACACGCCCGGGAACTCCATGAGCGGGCCGAGCGCGTCCAGGACCTCGGGCACCGCTTCCGGGTCGGAGAGGTTGTCGCCGGTGTTGACGACGAAGTCGGGGCGGAGCCCGGCGAGGGACTGGAGCCAGGCCTGCTTCTTGCGCTGGCCGCGCACCATGTGGATGTCGGAGACCTGGAGGACGCGCAGGTCGCGCATGCCGGGCGGGAGGACCGGGACCGTCAGTCGGCGCAGCCGGAACGAGCGGGCCTCGAAACCGGCGGCGTAGACGAGTCCGGCCGCGGCCGCCGCCGTCAGACCTGCCGTGACCTTCAGGGGGATCCCGTACCGTGCGCGCATCCCCCCATCGTCGCAGACCCGCGGGGTGGAAATGCGCGGGCGGGTGGGGCGGGACACCTGCCACACTGGACCCCATGACCACGCTCAAGGAGAAGCTCAAGGCCGACCTCAACGAGGCGATCAGGGACCGCGACGAACTGCGTTCCTCGACGCTGCGACTCACCATCACCGCCATCACGAAGGAGGAGGTCGCGGGCAAGACCAAGCGCGAACTCTCCGACGACGAGGTGCAGAAGGTGATCGCGAAGGAGGCGAAGAAGCGCCGCGAGGCCGCGGACGCCTTCGCGCAGGGCGGTCGCCACGAGTCCGCCGAGCGGGAGAAGGCGGAGGGTGTCCTCCTCGACGCCTACCTGCCGAAGCAGCTCAGCGACGAGGAGCTCGACGGGATCGTCGCGGCGGCCGTCGAGGAGGCGAAGGCCGCGGGCGCCGAGGGGCCGCGGGCCATGGGCGCCGTCATGAAGATCGTGAACCCGAAGGTGGCCGGCCAGGCCGAGGGCGGCCGCGTCGCCGCCTCCGTCAAGAAGCTGCTCGCGGGCTGACCCCGCGCGGCACGGCCGCCTCCACGCGAGAGGGCGCCCCCACCGGGTGGGGGCGCCCTCTCGTATGTCGGCGCGTCAGCGGTTGCCGCGGCCGCCGCGGCCGTCGCCGCCGCCCAGCATGTCCGGCGGGATCGTGATGCCGGGGAACGGGTTGGTCGGGTCGGTGTCGCCCGGCTTGGCGTCACCCGGCTTGCGGGGCTTGTTCGGGCCCTCGTCGCCCTCCGGGTCCTTGGGCTTCTCGGCCCGCGGCACGGGGACGGTGTTGAAGCCCGGCGTCTCGGAGGCGTCGAGCGCGCCCGTCATCGCGATCTTCCAGATGGGGCCGGGGAGGCAGCCGCCACAGACCTTCTCGTAGTACTCGCCGCCGATGGTGATGTCGTACATCGACTTCTTCTCGCCGACGTCGTCACCGACCCAGACGGCGGTGGACAGGTTCGGGGTGTAGCCCACGAACCAGGCGTCCTTGCGGTCGTTGGTGGTACCGGTCTTGCCCGCGTTGTCGCGGTCGCTCAGACCGGCCTTGGTGCCGGTGCCGTCCTCGACGACGCCCTTCAGCATCTGGTTGATGACGTCGGCGGTGTGCTGCGACATCGCGCGCGAGCACTTCGACTGGGGCACGTTCAGCTTGTCGCCGTTGGCGGCCTTGATCGACTCGATCACGACCGGCGTGCAGTACATGCCGCGGTTGGCGAAGGTCGCGTAGACGGACGCCATGTCGAGCGGGGTGCTCTCGATACTGCCGAGCGTGATGGACGGGCTCTGCTTCACGGGCTTGCCCAGCTCGCGCTCGTAGCCGACGTGCTTCGCCATCGTCAGCGTCTCGCACAGGCCGGCCATCTGCTCCAGCTTGGCGAAGTACGTGTTGATGGACTTGCCGAGGGCGCTGGTCATGTCATAGGCGCCCTTCTCCGACTTGATCTCGTTGTTCACCTCCCAGTTCCCGTAACCCGCGGGGCTGCCGTCGCAGCGGGTGTAGTCGGTCTCCGGGATGTTGATCTGGGTGGGGGTGTCGAAGACCTGTGCCGGGCTCAGGCCCTTCTCCAGGGCCGCGGCCGCGGTGATCGGCTTGAACGTCGAGCCGACCTGGAAGCCGTACGTCGTGCCGCCCATCTTGCTGCCGACGGCGAGGTTGAGCGTCGTCTGGTGCTGCTTCTGGTCCAGGCCGTACGGGCGGGACTGACCCATCGAGACGATCTTGCCGGTCCCGGGCTGGACCTGGACGACCGAGGCGGCGACCGGGTCGTCCTTGTTGACCCTCGCGATGGCGGCCTCGTTGGCGGCGGCCTGCGCGCGCGGGTCGAGCGTGGTCTTGATGGTGAGACCACCCAGGTTCCACAGCTTCTGACGCTCCTCGGCCGTCTTGCCGAAGACCGGGTCGTTGAGGATCGTCTTGCGGACGTAGTCGCAGAAGAAGCCGGAGCCGTCGACGGCGGTGATGCAGCCGTTCTTCGGCGTCTTGACCTTCAGCTTCAGCGGGGCGGCCTTCGCCTTGTCGGCCTCGGCCTGGCTGATGTCCTTCACGTCGGCCATCCGCTGGAGGACCACGTTGCGGCGCTTGGTCGCTTCCTGGATGTCGTTGATCGGGTCGTAGCGGCTCGGCGACTGGACGAGGCCGGCCATCATGGCCGCCTCGCCGAGGTCGAGCTTGGCGGCCGGCTTCGAGAAGTACCGCTGGGAGGCGGCCTCGATGCCGTACGCCTGCTGCCCGAAGAACGTGATGTTGAGGTAGTTCTCCAGGATCTTCTTCTTGCCCAGCTCCTCCTCGACCTGGATCGCGAACTTCAGCTCGCGGACCTTGCGGCCGATGGTCTGCTGGGTGGCCTGGGCGACCTTCTCGGGGTCGTCACCCGCCTCCTCGACGAAGACGTTCTTCACGTACTGCTGGGTGAGGGTGGACGCGCCCTGCGCGACACCGCCCGACTGCGCGTTGCGGTTGATCGCGCGCAGCACGCCCTTGAGGTCGATCGCGCCGTGCTCGTAGAAGCGGCCGTCCTCGATCGCGACGATCGCCTTCTGCATGTACGGGGAGATCTTCTCCAGCGGGACGACCTGCCGGTCCCGGGAGTACACCGTGGCGATGAGCCCGCCCCTGGAGTCGAGAATGGTGGTGCGCTGACTCAGCGGCGGGGTCTTCAGGTTGGAGGGGATCTCGTCGAACCCCTCGACCGTGCCCTTCGCGGCCAGTCCGAGTGCGCCGGCCGCGGGCAGGGCGATGCCCGCCAGCACGGCTCCGGAGAGCACACTGACACCGAGGAACTTGGCGGCCTGCTGGGTCCCGGTCAGACCACCGCCCGAGCGCTTCTTTGCCATGGGGGGCAGCCTACGTTCTCATTCGCCGGACACGCGTATATGCCTTGGCCTAAGCTGCTCACAACTGTCACAGCAGTGCGGTCCCGCATCAAGACCCGTGCGTGACATCGGTATGAATTCCCGTGACCCCGAAACGCGGGAAGCTCGTGTCCGATTCCGGCTCATGTGTCACGCGGTGCCCGGAGTGGCCCCGCCGAGGAAGGGCATATCTGCACGGTATGCCCGCTATCACACGCATGTCCTTCGGTCACTCCCCTGGGTGATCTGACGCGCACACATAGTCCGTTCGGGCCATCCAAGATTGGGCCCGAAGGGGGTGTTGCGCTGTGCCCACCTTCCGTAACGTCCCAACTGGCAGCGGTGAATATGCCGCTGTCGCCGTGGGGGAGCCTCGATTCGGGAGAGGACGGCGCCGGTATGGGCTGGGTAGCTGACTGGAGTGCGCAGGCGGCCTGCCGCACTACCGATCCGGATGAACTTTTCGTGCAGGGAGCGGCGCAGAACAGGGCGAAGGCGGTGTGCACCGGGTGTCCGGTGCGGACCGAGTGCCTCGCCGACGCTCTCGACAACCGTGTGGAGTTCGGCGTGTGGGGCGGCATGACGGAGCGCGAGCGCCGCGCCCTGCTGCGCCGGAGACCGACCGTCACGTCGTGGCGCCGGCTCCTGGAGACCGCACGCACCGAGTACGAGCGCGGCGCGGGCCTGCTGCCCGTCGCCATGGAGGACGACGCGACGTACGAGGCGTACGCGGCGGTCGGCTAGACCGGATCCGTACGCGGTGATCCGGCCACGCGGCACGGAGACGTGCGCGGCGGTCGGCTGGATCCGACCTGTACGCCGTGGTCGGCTCGGACTCGACCTGTACGCCGTGGTCGGCTCGGACCCGGCCCGTACGCCGTGGTCGGCTTGGACCCGACCCGCACGCGGCGATCCGGACGTGCGCGGCGGTCGGCGGACGCCGGCCGATACGCGGTACGGAGACGTGCGCGCGTCACGGAGACGGTGACACCGCTCAGGCCGAGGGCATCCGCCCGGCCGTGAGCCGGTCACCGATGGCCCGCAGCCCGGCGAGGTCGTGCACATCGCCGGGCAGGGCGGCCACTTCGGTCACCGCCACCTCGGGGTGGAGCGCGGTGAAGCGGTCGCGCGTGCGCTGCTCACGTGCGAGCACCCGCATGCGCTCGGCATGCAGGCGCAGAAGTCCCGCGGTGAGTCGGCGGACGTCGACGTCCACGTCTTCGACAGCCGTGTCTTCGACGACCGTGTCTTCGAGGTCCGCGTGCTCCGTGTCTGAGTCCGTGCGTGGGTCTGCGTCTTCGTCGTCGTGCTGTGCGGCCGGTTCGGCTGTGGGGGCAGCCTCGGTTGCGGGGATTGCGGCGGCGGTGGCGAGATCGGACGGCTCGGGCTTGGTGGCCGGGGAGCCACGCAGTTCAGCTTTCCCGCCCCCCTGATCCACAATGCGCCCCTCGTCAAGATTTTCCGCGGCGGCCCGCGCCCGCTCGGCCGACAGTCGAACGGCGCCGCTGCCGTGGACGCGGTTGAGGACGAGACCCGCCAACGGCATCTCCTCGGCGGCCAGCCGCTCCACGAAGTACGCGGCCTCGCGCAGCGCGTCCCGCTCCGGCGTGGCGACCACGAGGAACGCCGTGCCCGGGGCCTGGAGCAGCTTGTAGGTGGCGTCGGCGCGGGTCCGGAAACCGCCGAACATCGTGTCCATCGCCGCCACGAACGTCTGGACGTCCTTCAGGAACTGACCCCCGAGCAGTTTCCCGAGGGTGCCGGTCATCATCGACATGCCGACGTTGAGGAACTTCATCCCCGCCCGGCCGCCCACCTTCGCCGGGGCCATCAGCAGCTTGATGAACGTGCCGTCGAGGAAGGACCCGAGCCGCTTGGGCGCGTCGAGGAAGTCCAGCGCGGACCGGGACGGCGGCGTGTCGACGACGATCAGGTCCCACTCGTCCCGCGCCCGGAGCTGGCCCAGCTTCTCCATCGCCATGTACTCCTGCGTACCGGCGAATCCGGCCGAGAGGGACTGGTAGAAGGGGTTCCCCAGGATCGCCTGCGCCCGCTCGGGGTCCGCGTGCGCCTCGACGATCTCGTCGAAGGTCCGCTTCATGTCGAGCATCATCGCGTGCAGTTCGCCGCCGTCGGAGCCCTTGATGCCGTCGACCTTGCGCGGCGTGTTGTCGAGGGAGTCGATGCCCATGGACTGGGCGAGCCGACGGGCCGGGTCGATGGTGAGGACGACGACCCGCCGGCCCCGCTCGGCGGCCCGCACGCCGAGCGCCGCCGCCGTCGTCGTCTTCCCGACCCCGCCCGCGCCGCAGCAGACGATGATCCGGGTCCCCCGGTCGTCGATCAGCGGATCGAGCTCCAGGACCGGCACGGAGTCGAGCCCGCCGGCAGCAGCCTTCTCCGTCACGCGCCCACCCCTTGCTTCCGCAGTTCCTTCGCGAGCCGGTAGAGCCCCGCGATGTCCGCCCCGTCCCCCAGGAAGGGGAGTTCGTACGCGGGGACGCCGATGCCGTCGAGGACCGCGCGCTGCTCCCGCTCCAGCTCCACCCGGCGGGCGTGCTCGACCGCCTCGTCGAGGAGCGGCTCGACGAGGCGGGCGCCGCCCGTGACGCCGACGGACGCCAGGGTCCGGGCGATGGCGTCGCGGTGGTCGCCGGAGGCGGCCCGTACCGCCGCGCCGTCGAGGACGTGCGGTCGGACCATGTTCACCACGACCCGGCCGACCGGCAGTTCGGCGTTCCGGAGCTCCGCGACGCCGTCCGCGGTCTCCTGGACCGGCATCTCCTCCAGGAGGGTCACCAGATGGACCGCCGTCTCGGGGGACTTGAGGACCCGCATGACGGCCTGCGCCTGGTTGTGTATCGGGCCGATCCTGGCCAGGCCCGCCACCTCGTCGTTGACGTTGAGGAAGCGGGTGATGCGGCCGGTGGGCGGCGCGTCCATGACGACGTGGTCGTAGGTGTGGCCGCCGTGCTTCTCGCGCCGCCGGACCGCCTCGCAGGCCTTGCCGGTCAGCAGGACGTCCCGGACGCCCGGGGCTATCGTCGTCGCGAAGTCGATCGCGCCGAGTTTCTTCAGGGCCCGCCCGGCACTGCCCAGTTTGTAGAACATCTGGAGGTAGTCGAGGAGCGCGCGCTCGGCGTCGATCGCCAGCGCGTACACCTCGCCGCCGCCCGGCGCGACGGCGATCTTGCGCTCCTCGTACGGAAGCGTCTCCGTCTCGAAGATCTGTGCGATGCCCTGTCTGCCTTCGACCTCGACGAGGAGGGTCCGCTTCCCCTCCGTCGCGAGGGCGAGGGCGAGGGCGGCGGCGACCGTCGTCTTACCGGTACCGCCCTTGCCGCTGACGACCTGGAGCCTGCTCACGCTGTCGAGCCTAACCACTGGCGGCCGTGCCCAATCAGCTGACCGCCCCGGAGAAGCCCCCTAGGGGCCGCGTCGGGGCAGCCGCGGCGCAGCCCGCGGGGGCCGTCCCGGAGGCCGCCTCGGAGGGCGGCCCGCCGGCAGCGGATACAGTCGGCCCATGACCAAGTGGGAGTACGTCACGGTGCCGCTTCTGGTGCACGCGACCAAGCAGATTCTGGACACCTGGGGCGAGGACGGCTGGGAGCTCGTCCAGGTCGTGCCCGGGCCGAACAACCCCGAGCAGCTCGTGGCCTACCTGAAGCGGGCCAAGTCGTGAGCGGGGCCGTCGAGGCGAGGCTGGCCGAGCTCGGCCTGACCCTGCCGGAGGTCGTGCCCCCATTGGCCGCGTACCAGCCGGCCGTGCAGTCGGGCGTGTACGTCTACACGTCGGGCCAGCTCCCGATGGTGGCGGGCAAGCTGTCGGTGACCGGCAAGGTCGGCGACGAGGTGACCGCCGAGGAGGCCAAGCAGCTCGCCGCCACGTGCGCGCTCAACGCCCTCGCGGCCGTGAAGTCGGTCGCCGGTGACCTCGACCGCATCAAGCGCGTCGTGAAGGTCGTCGGTTTCGTCGCCTCCGCCTCGGACTTCACCGGCCAGCCCGGCGTGATCAACGGCGCCAGCGAGCTGCTCGGCGCCGTGCTCGGCGACAAGGGCGTGCACGCCCGCAGCGCCGTCGGCGTGGCCGTGCTGCCGCTCGACGCCCCGGTCGAGGTCGAGGTCCAGGTCGAGCTCGTCGAGGCCTGATCGTCCCGCACACGCGCGTGGAGCCGGCTTTCCCGTCCGGGGGAAGCCGGCTCCCGTGCGTTCCGACGCCCGTCCGGAGCGGTTCCCGTGCGTTCCGAGGCCCGTCCGGAGCGGTTCCCGTGCGTTCCGAGGTGCGTCCGGAGCGGCTCCCGTGCGTTCCGATGACCGTCCGGAGAAGGCGGCTCCCGGGCGTCGCGACGCTCGTCCGGGGAAGTCGGCCCTCGTGCATTCCGATGCTTGCGCATAGCATCCGGCCATGCCGAATGGTCAGCCGAATCAGTCGAACGGTCAGTGGTACCCACCGGAATGGCCCGACCGCATCCGCGCCCTCGCGGCCGGTGAGCTCACTCCGGTGGCGCCCCGCCGCGCCGCCACCGTGCTGCTCCTGCGGGACGCGGCGACGGGGCCTGACGTCCACATGCTGCGCCGGCGCGCCTCGATGGCCTTCGCGGGAGGCGCGTACGCCTACCCCGGCGGCGGTGTCGACCCGCGCGACGAGCAGCCGGTCCGCTGGGCCGGCCCCTCCCTCGACGAGTGGGCCGGGCGGCTCGGTCTCGACGACCCCGCGCAGGCCCAGGCAGTGGTCTGCGCCGCCGTGCGCGAGACGTTCGAGGAGGCGGGCGTCCTGCTGGCCGGCGACACCGCGGACACGGTGGTCGGCGACACGACGGGCGAGGAGTGGGAGCGGGACCGGGAGGCGCTGGTCGCCCGGGAGCTGTCCTTCGCCGACTTCCTCGACCGGCGCGGGCTCGCCCTGCGCTCGGACCTGCTGGGGGCGTGGGCCCGCTGGATCACGCCGGAGTTCGAGCAGCGCCGTTACGACACCTGGTTCTTCGTGGCCGCCCTGCCGGCCGGGCAGCGCACCCGGGACGTCTCCGGCGAGGCGGACCGCACGGTCTGGATCCGCCCGGCGGAGGCCGCGGCCGGCTACGACCGGGGCGAGCTGATGATGATGCCGCCGACGATCTCGACCCTGCGCACCCTGGAGCCGTACGGCACGGCGGCCGAGGCGCTGGCGGCGGCGGGCGGCCAGGACATGACCCCGGTCCTCGCCCAGGCCCGTCTGGAGGGCGAGGAGCTGGTCCTGAGCTGGCCGGGGCACGAGGAGTTCACGAAGATCATTCCGACCGGAGGTGCGTGATGAGCGACGCGGCGGCGCTGCCCGGGCAGCCGCGCGGTGTCGTGGTCTCCGGACCCGCGACCGCCCGCGCCGTGAACGTCCTGGCGCCGAACCCGTCCGCCATGACGCTGGACGGCACCAACACCTGGCTCCTCTCCGAGCCCGGCTCGGACCTGGCCGTCGTGGTCGACCCGGGTCCCCTCGACGACGGCCACCTGCGGCATGTCGTCGACACCGCGGAGCGGCTCGGCAAGCGGGTCGCGCTGACCCTGCTGACCCACGGTCACCCGGACCACGCCGAGGGAGCCGGGCGCTTCGCGGAGCTGACCGGGACGGCCGTACGGGCCCTGGACCCGGCGCTGCGGCTCGGCGACGAGGGGCTCGGCGCGGGGGACGTGGTGACGGTCGGCGGTCTGGAGCTGCGGGTGGTCCCGACGCCCGGGCACACCTCGGACTCGCTCTCCTTCCATCTGCCGGCCGATCAGGCGGTGCTGACGGGCGACACGATCCTGGGGCGCGGGACGACGATGGTCGCGCATCCGGACGGACGGCTCGGCGACTACCTGGACTCGCTGCGGCGGCTGCGCTCGCTGACCGTCGACGACGGGGTCCGCACGGTCCTGCCCGGGCACGGGCCGGTGCTGGAGGACGCGCAGGGGGCCGTGGAGTTCTACCTCGCGCACCGGGCGGGCAGGCTCGCCCAGGTGGAGTCGGCGGTCGCGGGCGGCCTGCGGACGGCGGCGGAGGTCGTCGCCCACGTCTACGCGGATGTGGACCGCTCGCTGTGGCCGGCGGCGGAACTTTCCGTCCGGGCGCAGTTGGAGTACCTGCGGGAGCGCGGCCAGGTCTGAGGGCGGAGTTGTCACGATCCTGAACCGAGTGGGCCCCCGACCACTCGGCCGACCCGACCCGTGTTTTACGCTCCGCTTACTTCTGGCCGTAGCTTTCGGGGGGAACGCCCGTGTTCGTCATCGCCATCCTGCTGGTCATCGCCGCAGTGGTGCTCTTTTTCGTAGGCCGTGCCAACGACTCGACGGGGCTGAAGTTCGGCGCCCTCGGCGCGGTCCTGGCCGGTGTCTTCTCGCTGATCGTGAGCATGACCTACGTCATCAGCGCGTACGAGGTCGGCGTGCCGGTCGCCTTCGGCAAGGTCGGCTCGCCCATGACCTCGGGCATGCACGTGAAGTCGCCCTTCACGAGCGTCACGACCTTCTCGACCCGCCCGGTCGACCTGAACCTCTCCGACAAGGACGTGGTCGAGGTCCGCTCCTCGCAGGGTGGCGTCATGTACGCCGAGGTGACGGTGAAGTGGGCCGTCGTCCCGTCGAAGGCCGTCGAGCTGTACAAGCTCGCGGGCACCGAGGACGCCATCCAGCAGCGGCTCGTCTACCCCGACAGCCGGGAGATCGTCCGCAACGTCTTCGCCCGCTACTCGAGCGAGCAGGGCTACGCCTCCGACCGCGAGAAGATCAACGCCGAGATCGGTGACCTGATCAAGGAGCGCCTGGCCCCGCGCGGCATCGTCGTGACCACGGTCAACCTGCGCAACGTGAAGCCCTCGGACGCCCTCCAGGGCCAGATCGACCGCAAGATCCAGCAGCAGCAGGCCACCGAGCGGGCCATCGAGGCCTCCCGCACCGCCAAGGCCGAGGCCGACCGGCGCCGGATCGAGGCGGAGGGCATCGCCCGCGCCAACAAGATCCTCAACGAGTCGCTGACGGACAAGGTCCTGATGAACCAGTGCATCGACGCGTTCAAGGAGGCCGCGGCGAAGAACGCGATCTACACCGTGCCCTGCGGCAACGGCGTCTCCGCCCCGGTGATCGTGGACGGCTCGAAGCGCTGACCGTCCCCGCGGCTACGTGAAAGGCCGCCCCGGTCCTCGGACCGGGGCGGCCTTCCGCGTATGTCGGCTGTCAGTCCTGTCCGGCCCTGATGCGCCGGACGGGTCTCAGCGCGAGCGCTTCGCGAGGCGCTCCACGTCGAGCAGGATCACGGCGCGGGCCTCGAGGCGCAGCCAGCCGCGCTGGGCGAAGTCGGCGAGCGCCTTGTTGACCGTCTCGCGGGAGGCGCCGACCAGCTGGGCCAGCTCTTCCTGGGTGAGGTCGTGGACGACGTGGATGCCCTCCTCCGACTGCACGCCGAAGCGGCGCGACAGGTCGAGGAGCGCACGGGCGACACGGCCCGGGACGTCGGAGAAGACCAGGTCGGACATCTGGTCGTTGGTCTTCCGCAGCCGGCGGGCGACCGCGCGCAGCAGCGCGGTGGCGACCTCGGGGCGGGCGTTCAGCCAGGGCTGGAGGTCGCCGTGGCCGAGGCCGAGCAGCTTGACCTCGGTCAGCGCGGTGGCGGTGGCGGTGCGCGGGCCCGGGTCGAAGAGCGAGAGCTCGCCGATCAGCTCGCCGGGGCCGAGGACGGCCAGCATGTTCTCGCGGCCGTCGGGGGAGGTGCGGTGCAGCTTCACCTTGCCCTCGGTGACCACGTAGAGGCGGTCACCGGGGTCGCCCTCGTGGAAGAGCGCGTCGCCACGGGCGAGCGTCGCCTCACTCATCGAGGCGCGCAGCTCGGCTGCCTGCTCGTCATCGAGCGCCGCGAAGAGCGGGGCGCGCCGCAGAACGTCGTCCACGAGTTCTCTCCTACTGTCGACCTGCTCAAAGGACCTGGGTCCCATGATGCCGGACGCACAAAACAGTGCGATCAATCACAGCAAGTTTGACCCACGGAGCTACCCGTCCGTACGCCAGGGGCCCGATTGGGGGCTGATCGGCCACGCCCGGGGCGGATGTCGGCGGGGGCCCCTAGGCTGGTCGGGTGTCCAACTCGCCGGTGAGAGCGCAGGCCAAGGGGGCTGGAAGAGTGTCGGTCGAAGGTAATTCCGCCGTGGGCGAACACGGCGTGTCGAAGCGGGTGAAAGCCGCAAATCGGAAGGCGGCGAAGCCCGAATCGCGCCTCGCGATGGTCCGCAGAGCCCGCAAGATCAACCGGGAGCTCGCCGAGGTCTTCCCGTACGCCCATCCGGAGCTCGACTTCCGCAACCCCTTCGAGCTCCTCGTCGCCACGGTCCTCTCGGCGCAGACCACCGACCTGCGGGTCAACCAGACCACCCCGGCCCTCTTCGCGAAGTACCCCACGCCCGAGGACCTCGCGGCCGCCGTCCCCGAGGAGGTCGAGGAGCTCATCCGCCCCACCGGCTTCTTCCGGGCGAAGACCAAGTCGATCATGGGGCTCGCGACCGCCCTCAGGGACGACTTCGGCGGCGAGGTCCCCGGCCGCCTCGACGACCTCGTCAAGCTGCCCGGCGTCGGCCGCAAGACCGCCTTCGTCGTCCTGGGCAACGCCTTCGGGGTGCCCGGCATCACCGTCGACACCCACTTCATGCGGCTCGTCCGGCGGTGGAAGTGGACCGAGCAGGAGGACCCGGTCAAGATCGAGGCGGAGATCGCCGAGATCTTCCCGAAGAGCGAGTGGACCATGCTCTCGCACCGGGTGATCTTCCACGGCCGCCGGATCTGCCACGCCCGCAAGCCCGCCTGCGGAGCCTGCCCGATCACCCACCTCTGCCCCTCCTACGGCGAGGGCGAGACCGATCCCGAGAAGGCCAGGAAGCTCCTGAAGTACGAGATGGCAGGCCTCCCCGGCCAGCGGCTCAACCCGCCGCCCGGCTTCCCCGGCCGCCCGGCCCCGTCCCTCGGCGCGAGCGACTGACCCCGGCCCGGGGCCGGAGCAGCCCATGCCCAGGCCACGCCCATGCCCAGGCTCATGCCCAGGCCCAGGCTCATGCCCAGGCCAGGCCCATGCCCGGGCTCAGGCCAGACCGAAGCCCAGGCCCGACGCCCCGGTGGTCGGGGCGTCGGGAACGAACCCGTCCACTGATCGCGTTGAGAACCACGGGGGTGCCTATGACGCGCACTGACGAAGAGATCCACGGACCCGGCACCGGCGGCCTGCTCAGCCGGGACGGCCTGCCCGCCTGGCTGGACCCCGTCGACCGGGCCGCCCGCACGGTCCGGCCCGAGCAGCTGAGCCGCTTCCTGCCGCCCGCGAGCGGCGCCGGCCGCCAGTCCGCCGTCCTCGTCCTGTTCGGCGAGGGCGAGCGCGGACCCGAACTGCTCCTCATGGAGCGGTCCGGCAGCCTGCGCTCGCACGCCGGGCAGCCCTCCTTCCCCGGCGGCGCCCTCGACCCCGAGGACGGCGACCCGGCCGACGGCGGACTGCTCCGCGCCGCCCTGCGCGAGGCCCAGGAGGAGACCGGCCTCGACCCCTCCGGCGTCCAGCTCTTCGGCGTGCTGCCCCAGCTCTACATCCCGGTCAGCGGCTTCGTCGTCACGCCCGTCCTCGGCTGGTGGCGCACCCCCAGCCCGGTCGGGGTCGTCGACCCCGGCGAGACCGCCCGGGTCTTCACCGTGCCCGTGGCGGATCTCACGGATCCCGCGAACCGTGCCACGACTCTTCACCCGAGCGGCCACCAGGGCCCCGCGTTCCTCGTCGCATCCGCTCTGGTCTGGGGTTTTACCGCCGGAGTGATCGACCGGCTACTGCACTTCGCCGGCTGGGAGCGCCCCTGGGACCGCGCGAGACAGGTCCCGCTCGACTGGCGCTCATGACAGGCTGACCTCCGGTGCGGGTCCGGCCTCCGGTCGAGCTCGCCCCGGGCGACCGGAAACGAATCTGCGAGGCTACTGACGGTGAACGTGCTGGACATCCTGTTGCTGCTCGCCGCCGTCTGGTTCGCGATCATCGGTTACCGCCAGGGATTCGTGGTCGGCATCCTCTCGGTGCTCGGTTTCCTCGGCGGCGGCCTCGTCGCCGTCCTGCTGCTCCCGATCCTCTGGGACCAGCTGACCGACAACAGCGAGGTCTCGACCTCGGCGACGGTCGTCTTCGTCATGGTGGTCATCGTCTGCGCCTCGATCGGCCAGGCGTTCACCACCCACCTCGGCAACAAGCTCCGCCGGTTCATCACCTGGTCGCCCGCGCGCGCCCTCGACGCCACCGGCGGCGCCCTGGTCAACGTGGTCGCGATGCTGCTCGTGGCCTGGCTGATCGGCTCCGCCCTGGCCGGCACCACACTGCCCACCCTGGGCAAGGAGGTGCGCAACTCCAAGGTCCTCCTGGGCGTGTCCCAGGTGATGCCGGATCAGGCCTCCACCTGGTTCGCCAACTTCAGCTCCACGCTCGCCCGCAGCGGCTTCCCCCAGGTCTTCAGCCCCTTCGCCAACGAGCCCATCACCGAGGTGCTTCCGCCGGATCCGGCGCTCGCCCACAGCCCCGTCGCCGACCAGGCCAAGCGCTCCATCGTCAAGGTCGTCGGCACCGCCCAGAGCTGCGGCAAGGTCCTCGAAGGCACCGGCTTCGTCTTCGCCGACCGCCGGATCATGACCAACGCCCACGTCGTCGGAGGCGTCGACGAGCCGACCGTCCAGATAGGCGGCGAGGGCAGGCTCTACGACGCCAAGGTCGTCCTCTACGACTGGCAGCGCGACATCGCCGTCCTGGACGTGCCGGACCTCAAGGCCACGCCGCTCACCTTCACCGACGAGGCCGCCCGCAGCGGTGACGACGCGATCGTCGCCGGCTTCCCGGAGAACGGCTCGTACGACGTGCGATCGGCGCGCGTCCGGGGCCGTATCAGCCCCACCGGGCCCGACATCTACCACCGCGACCAGGTCCGCAGGGAGGTGTACTCGCTGTACACGACGGTCCGGCAGGGGAACTCCGGCGGTCCGCTCCTCACCGAGGACGGCGAGGTGTACGGCGTGATCTTCGCCCGCTCCCTCGACGACGCGAACACCGGCTACGCCCTGACGGTCGACGAGATCCGCGAGGACATCGAGCGCGGCCGGACCGCCGACCAGCAGGTCGACACCCAGGCCTGCGCCCTGTAGGCCCCCCAGGGGGCCCTGGGGTCAGTCGCGGGGATGCCGGAGTCGGGCCGAGACCCAGCGGGCCCGGCGGCGCAGGATGAGCGAGATTCCCACCTCTGGCACGTCGTACGCGCGGCCCGTGTCCTGGGGGCCACCCCTCTCCCGGGAGGCCGGCCCGGTGGCCGAGCGGCGGTCGCGTGCCGTGTCACTGTAGTCGTGCGTCCAGCCCATACCTCGACGTCTGCCCGGGCCCCGAGGTCGGTAACCGCCCGGGGGCCCGCCAATTGGAGTATGCGCCGGGCACATGGCCGTTCGAGGGACTCCTGTGCTGCTGGGCGGGGGTGAGGGCGCGTCAGCGGTCGGGCTCGGGGTCCTTCAGCCAGTTGACGAGCTCCGTGGAGAAGGCCACCGGGTCCTCCTCGTGCGGGAAGTGCCCGAGGCCGTCGAAGAGCCGCCAGCGGTACGGCGCCTCCACGTACTCGCCGGAACCGGCGGCGCTGCGGGTCCGCATCACCGGGTCCATCGAGCCGTGCAGGTGCAGCGTCGGCACCCGTACCGGCCGCTTCATGCGCCGGTTGAACTGGATGCCGTCCGGGCGGGCGAGGGACCGCACCATCCAGCGGTACGGCTCGATCGAGCAGTGCGCCGTCGACGGGACGCACATCGCCCGCCGGTACACCTCGATCGCGTCGTCGTCGGCCGGCTTCGGCCCCGACCAGTCCCGGATCAGCTCGCCCACCAGTGCCGCGTCGTCCGCGACGAGCTGACGCTCCGGCAGCCACGGCCGCTGGAAGCCCCAGATGTGCGAGCCGGCCCGCGACTGGGCGAAGTCCGACAGCATCGCCGAACGCCAGCGGCGGGGGTGCGGCATCGAGGAGACCGCCAGGCGGCGCACCAGCTTGGGCCGCATCACGGCCGCCGTCCACGCGAGGTAGCCGCCCAGGTCGTGCCCGACGAGCGCCGCGTCGGGCTCGCCGAGGGAGCGGACGACACCGGTGATGTCGAGGGCCAGGTTGGCGGGGTCGTAACCCCGGGGGGTGCGGTCGCTGCCGCCCACCCCGCGCAGGTCCATCGCGACGGCCCGGAACCCGGCCTCGGCGAGGGCGGGCAGCTGGTGGCGCCAGGTCCACCAGAACTGCGGGAACCCGTGCAGGAGCAGCACCAGCGGGCCGTCCCCCATCTCGGCGATGTGGAACCGGGCGCCGTTGGCCGCCACGTCGCGATGGGTCCACGGCCCGTCGAGCCGGACGGGCCCGGCGTTGCCGTTGCTGCTCTCGGGGAGGGTCATACGGACGAGCGTGCCACAGACGAGGCCTTCTCCAGTGCCGGCTTCCGCGCCGGACGGGGGTGCGGCTTCGCGTTCTGCATGATCGCCGCCGTCCGCTTGGCGGAGGCGATGGACTTCTCCGGCGGCTTGACCTTCTTGAACTTGGCGTACGCGATCAGCCCGAGGAGCCCGGCGACCAGCACGTTGAGGGCGAAGGACAGCAGGAAGCACCAGACGAGGTTCCAGCCGCCGTTGCCGTTGTGCCCACCGGTCCAGGTGTTGATGGCGTACGCGAGCGCGAAACTGAGCATCGGCAGCGAGAAGAGCAGCACCACGGCGGCCGCGATGCCCGCCGCGCTGCCCATGGCCCCGCGCTTGACGTCCTGTCGGATCTCGGCCTTGGCCAGGGCGATCTCGTCGTGCACCAGCGCGGACATCTCGGCGGTCGCCGAGGCGACCAGCCGGCCGAGGCTGCGGTCGGTTCCGTTGAACGGGTCGCTCATCGCTGCTCCCTCTTCTCTTCTGCGGTCCGAGGTTCTCTTCACGGTGCGAGTCCTCATCTACGGTCCGAATCAGATCATGCCGGACGGTCGGTCCCCTCGCGCGATGCCCCCGCCAGTTGGGCGCGCTCACGATGTTCGGCGGCCTTCTTCTCGTAGATCTCGGCCATCCTCAGGTGGTACTCCGGATCGTCCTCTTCGTAGATGTCGGGGATGCCGTCCTGGTCGTCGTCGCGCTCCTCGTCCGCGCAGAGCGCCTGGTACTTCCGGACCCGCAGCTTCAGCAGGACCGAGGCGAGCACGGCCGCGATGAGCGAGCCGATCAGGACCGCGGCCTTCACCTCGTCGGTCAGGACGGTGTCCCCGGCGAAGGCGAGTTCGCCGATGAGGAGCGAGACGGTGAAGCCGATCCCGGCGAGGGAGGCGACGGCGAACACGTCGGGCCAGGCCAGGTCGGGGTTGAGCTCCGCCCGGGTGAACCGGGCGGTGAGCCACGTTCCGCCGAAGATGCCGATCGCCTTGCCCACGACGAGGCCGAGGACGACGCCGAGGGTGACCGGCTGGGTGAAGACGTCGTGGATCGCGCCGCCGGAGACGCTCACACCGGCGGAGAAGAGGGCGAAGAGGGGGACGGCGAGACCGGCCGAGACGGGGCGGACCAGGTGCTCGATGTGCTCGCCGGGGGAGTGCTCCTCGCCCTCCCGGGTGGTGCAGCGCAGCATCAGGCCCATGGCGACGCCGGCGATGGTGGCGTGGACGCCGCTGTTGTACATCAGGCCCCAGATGACCAGGGCCAGCGGCACGTACACGTACCAGCCGCGGACGCCCTTGCGGAGCAGCAGCCAGAAGACGACGAGGCCGGCGACGGCGCCGCCGAGCGCGGCGAAGTCCAGGTCGCTGGTGAAGAAGATCGCGATGATCAGGATCGCGAAGAGGTCGTCGACGACGGCGAGGGTCAGCAGGAAGGCGCGCAGCGCGGACGGCAGCGAGGTGCCGATCACGGCGAGGACGGCGAGCGCGAACGCGATGTCGGTCGCGGTGGGCACGGCCCAGCCGTCCATCGAGCCGTTGCCGAGGGTGTTGACCAGGGCGTAGACGAGGGCGGGCGCGGCCATGCCGCAGAGCGCGGCGACGACGGGGAGCGCGGCGGCGCGGGGGTCGCGCAGCTCGCCCGCGACGAGCTCGCGCTTGAGTTCGATGCCCGCGACGAAGAAGAAGATCGCGAGGAGGCCGTCGGCGGCCCAGTGCTGGACCGACAGGTCGAGGCCGAGGGAGGACGGGCCTATGTGGAAGTCGCTGACCGACTCGTAGCTCGCGCTCAGCGGCGAGTTCGCCCAGACGAGGGCGACGACGGCGGCGAGGAGCAGGAGCACGCCCCCGACGGTCTCCGCGCGCAGGGCGTCGGCGATGTACCGCCGCTCGGGCAGGGACAACCGGCCGAGGAACTTGCGGTCGGTGGGCGCAGACACGTGGGAGACCTCCGTCGGGCAGGCAGGGCGAAGCACATGCCGACCAGACTTCCCGGCTCACCTAGGTTTTCCTGTCGCGTTCCTGACGCGATCCTTACCTTACCTAACGAGCGTGGGTTGTGTCCGGCGAGATTCACTTTAAGGAGATTCGCTCCTTTCGTCCCGTCGAATGATGAGGACGCGTGAGCGCCCGCCCCGAAGAGGTCCGGGGCGGGCGCTCGCGTCGTACGGTGCCGGGGCTCAGTCCTCGCTGGAGGCGTCCGGCAGCTGGGTCTGGATGAGCGACATGACCGAGGAGTCGGTCAGCGTGGTGACGTCGCCGAGCTCCCGGTTCTCCGCCACGTCGCGCAGCAGACGGCGCATGATCTTGCCCGAGCGGGTCTTGGGCAGCTCCGCCACCGGCAGGACCCGCTTCGGCTTGGCGATCGGGCCGAGCGTGGCGCCCACGTGGTTGCGCAGTTCGGCGACGAGGCCCTCGTCCTGGCTCGCCGTGCCGCGCAGGATCACGAAGGCGACGATGGCCTGACCGGTCGTCTCGTCGGCGGCGCCGACGACGGCCGCCTCGGCGACGGACGGGTGCGAGACCAGGGCCGACTCGACCTCGGTCGTCGAGATGTTGTGGCCCGAGACGAGCATGACGTCGTCGACACGGCCGAGCAGCCAGATGTCGCCGTCCTCGTCCTTCTTCGCCCCGTCGCCGGCGAAGTACTGGCCCTCGAAGCGGGACCAGTACGTGTCGATGTACCGCTGGTCGTCGCCCCAGATCGTGCGGAGCATCGACGGCCACGGCTCGGTGAGGACCAGGTAGCCGCCGCCGCCGTTCGGCACCTCGTTGGCCTCGTCGTCGACGACGGTCGCGGAGATGCCCGGCAGGGCGCGCTGGGCCGAGCCCGGCTTGGTCTCGGTGACGCCCGGCAGCGGCGAGAGCATCATCGCGCCGGTCTCGGTCTGCCACCAGGTGTCCACGATCGGGCACTTGTTCGCGCCGATGTGCTCCCGGTACCAGACCCAGGCCTCGGGGTTGATCGGCTCGCCGACCGAGCCGAGGACGCGGAGGCTGGAGAGGTCGAACTTCGCGGGGATGTGGTCGCCCCACTTCATGAACGTGCGGATCAGCGTCGGCGCCGTGTAGAGGATCGTCACGCCGTACTTCTGCACGATCTCGAAGACCCGGCCCTGGTGCGGGGTGTCCGGGGTGCCCTCGTACATGACCTGCGTCGCGCCGTTGGCCAGCGGGCCGTAGACGATGTACGAGTGGCCGGTGACCCAGCCGATGTCGGCGGTGCACCAGTAGACGTCGGTCTCCGGCTTGAGGTCGAAGACGGCGTGGTGGGTGTACGCGGCCTGGGTGAGGTAGCCGCCGGAGGTGTGCAGGATGCCCTTCGGCTTACCCGTGGTGCCCGAGGTGTAGAGGATGAAGAGCGGGTGCTCCGCGTCGAAGGCCTCCGGGGTGTGCTCCGCGGACTGGCGGGCGACGATGTCGTCCCACCACACGTCGCGGCCCTCGGTGAAGGCGGTGTCCTGACCCGTACGGCGGACCACGAGGACGTGCTCGACCTGCGGACACTTGGCGACGGCCTCGTCGATGGCCGGCTTGAGGGCGCTCGGCTTGCCGCGGCGGTAGCCGCCGTCGGCGGTGACGACGACCTTGGCGTCGGCGTCCTGGATGCGGGAGGCCACGGCGTCGGCGGAGAAGCCGCCGAAGACCACCGAATGGGCGGCGCCGACGCGGGCGCAGGCCAGCATCGTGATGGCCGCCTCGGGGATCATCGGCAGGTAGACGGCGACCCGGTCGCCCTTGCGGACGCCCAGCTCGGTCAGGGCGTTGGCGGCCTTGGAGACCTCGTCCTTGAGCTCGGCGTAGGTGATGGCGCGGCTGTCGCCCGGCTCGCCCTCGAAGTGGATGGCGACCCGGTCGCCGTGACCGGCCTCGACGTGCCGGTCGACGCAGTTGTACGCGACGTTCAGCTCGCCGTCCGCGAACCACTTGGCGAACGGCGGGTTCGACCAGTCGAGGGTCTCGGTGGGCTCGGTGACCCAGGTCAGGCGCTTGGCCTGCTCGGCCCAGAAGCCCAGCCTGTCCGCCTTGGCCTGCTCGTACGCCTCCGCCGTCACGTTGGCGTGCGCGGCCAGCTCGGCGGGCGGCGCGAAACGGCGCTCTTCCCGGAGCAGATTGGCCAGGCTTTCGTTGCTCACGACATCTCCCTTTCCCAGGGCGTCCTCTGTACGTATGTGTCCCGCGTCATAGCTCATCAGTCGAAGGCCCGGGTGACAAGGGCATCCGAACAATTGGTTTAGACCTGTGAGCGGTCAGACGTGCGGTGGCCCCTTCTTCCCGAGCGGTGGGAGAAGGGGCCACACAGTCTCACGGACGGCCGGGGCCGATGGTTCAGGACGCGCGGTCGGCCCGATCGCGGGCGATCGGGCGCGGGGCGCGGCGAGCGGGTGGGGCCGGCCGGGTGGTTGGCGCGCGAGGCCGACCGGATGGTTTGCGCGGGGCCGGGGGTGAGGGGCCGGCCGGGCGGCGTTCAGCAGGCTCGTGCCGTCTCGCGGTCGTCCGTCTCGCGGTGGTCCGACGGCATGACCTGTGTGAAGACGTCGTCGTAGCTGTGGACCTCGTCCGCGTCGGCGAGCAGATAGGCCTGGGCCTCGCCGACGTGGAAGTACACGCCGTGCAGCGTGAGCGTCCCGTCGGCGAGCCGCCGCGCCACCGGCTCGTACGCCCGCAGGTGCTCCAGCTGCTGGACCACGTTGGTCAGGCAGAGCTGCTCGACCGCGTCTGCCGGGAGGCGCCCGGAGATCCGCGCCCAGGCGTGCCGCCGGCTCGCCATCCGCTCCAGGCTCGGCCGGCCGTGGCGAAGCCAGCGGCGGAGCGGCGTGGGCGGATCGTCGGGTCCGGCGTTCAGCAGGGCCTGCATCGCGCCGCAGCCGGAATGTCCGCAGACCGTGATCGAGTCGACCCGGAGCACGTCCACCGCGTACTCGATCGCCGCCGCCACCGAGTCGTCCCCGCTCTCCTCGCCCGGCAGCGGGACGAGATTGCCGACATTGCGCACGGTGAACAGGTCGCCGGGACCGCTCGACGTGATCATGCTGGTCACGAGGCGGGAGTCGGCGCAGGTCAGGAAGAGCTGCGAGGGGCGCTGGCCCTCCCGGGCGAGCCGTGCGAGCTCGTCCCGGACGAGCGGGGCCGTGTTCCGCTGGAACTTGCCGATGCCGCTCGCCAGATGCAGTCCCGGGGTCCGCTCGGGCGCGTCGCTCTCGGCCGGCTCGACCGGCCGCTCCCCGCACTGGTGGTTGTGCCAGGGGGTCCACGGGCGGCAGCAGGGGTGCGAGGCGGAGTCGGTGACGGCGGAGGGCTCGGCGATCCGGGCCCCGGCCGGGCCGGTCGTCTCGACCGTGCCACCGTGGGCGAGGTGCCCGGCGGTCCAGTCGCTCAGCGCCTCGTAGGCCGCGTGGTCCATGAAGGAGCCGTCCAGCTCCACCACCACGTCGGACCCGTGCGGCAGTTGGTGCAGAGCACGGCTCAGCCGGGGGACGGCGAGGAACGTCAGCTGGCCCCGCACGCGCAGCAGCTGGCGCCCGTCCCGCTCCTCCTGGGTGATGCGGGTGCGCGCGAGCCGGTGCAGCGCCACGGCGATGGC
The DNA here is from genome assembly GCF_056436715.1 of Streptomyces sp. NPDC043176. NCBI lineage: Bacteria > Bacillati > Actinomycetota > Actinomycetes > Kitasatosporales > Streptomycetaceae > Streptomyces > Streptomyces sp. NPDC043176. The sequence goes on along the minus strand of NZ_JBWKCA010000012.1, from coordinate 158,402 downwards.
CACGGCGATGCCGAGCGCGACGCCCTCCAGGATGCCGATGAGGACGACGCCCGTCACCGTCACCGCGTAGACGACGACCTCGCGGTGGCGTGTGACCGTACGAATGTGGGTGATGCTGACCATCTGGATGCCGACCACCATGACGAGGGCGGCGAGCGCGGGCAGCGGGATCAGGTCGAGCAAGGGCACCAGCAGCAGGGCCGCGAGCACGATCCACAGACCGTGCAGCATCGTCGAGGCCCGACTCACCGCACCCGCCGACACGTTGGCGACGCTGCGGACCGCGACGCCGGCGACCGGCAGGCCGCCGAGCGCGCCCGACAGCACGTTCGCCGCGCCCTGGCCCGCGAGTTCGCGGTCGAGCGCCGAGCGCGGGACGCCCTGGGCGCCACCCGGGCGGGCGGCGACGAGCTTGTCGACCGCGACAGCGGACAGCAGCGACTGCACGCTGGTGACCAGCGTGATCGTCAGCACTCCGGCCGCGATGCCGAGGACCGGGCCCTCGGGCAGCCCCGGCAGGGCGTGACTGCTCCAGGACGGCAGGTCGACCCGGGGCACGGCGAGCCCGGCGGCCGCCGCCACCGCCGTCGCCCCGGCCACCGCGACGAGCGCGGCCGGGACCTTTCGCAGGATCTGCCCGGCCCGGCCCGGCAGCCGAGGCCAGCACAGCAGTACGGCGACGGTGAGGGCGCTGATGGCGAGCGCGGCCGGATGGACGTGCGCCAACTGGGAAGGCAGGCCGAGGGCGTTGTCCACGGCGGAGCTCTGGGGAGTGCCGCCGAGCACGATGTGGAGCTGCGCGAGGGCGATGGTGACGCCGATGCCCGCCAGCATGCCGTGCACGATGGCGGGTGAGACGGCGAGCGCGGAGCGGGCCACCCGCAGTACGGAAAGCCCGATTTGAGCGAGTCCCGCGAGGACCGTGATGGCGCAGGTGGTGCGCCAGCCGTACAGCTGGATGAGCTCGGCGGTCACGACGGTGAGGCCGGCGGCGGGGCCGCTCACCTGGAGCGGGGAGCCGCCGAACCGGCCGGCCACGATGCCGCCGACGGCGGCCGCGACCAGTCCGGCCTGGAGCGGGGCTCCGGTGGCGAGTGCGATGCCCAGGGAGAGGGGCAGTGCGATCAGGAAGACGGCGACCGAGGCGGACAGGTCGGCGCCGGCGATGCGGAAGCGACGCGGTCCGTCCGGCGGGCTGTGGGGCCGCTGGACTCGCGGTCGGGTGGTCGTGCGGGCGGGGGTGCAGAGGGTCATGTTCCCGTCTCCTCCGGGGCAGCGCGGTCGCGGCTCGTGCGGGGTGGTGCGGCGGGGACACCGATATCTAACTCTCGGTAAATGAAGAGTAATGGAGAGTAAAGACTGCGGCATTATTTTCAGGGCAAATAGGGCAATGATTCACCGGATCCGGTGACAGAACGTACGCATGCCGCTTGTCGTTGACGCTCCCCGGCCCCGGCGGTGCGAGGTTGACGCCGCTTGTACGGAAATCCGAGGATCCGAGGAGAGGTGCGGGGATGACAGCCGCCGGGAGAACGACCACCGTCCAGAAGAGGGCGCTCGCCGTGGGTGCCCTCGCGCTCGCCCTCACCACCGGCCTCGCCGGCTGCTCGGGCTCCGGCGACCCCACCGGCTCCGGCGACCCCGCCACGAAGGGCGTGCCGGGCGCGGGCGCCAAGAAGGGGCCCGCGGCGGCCCCGCAGACCGCGCCCCGCCTGATCGGCGACGGCTCCACGGCCTTCACCGGCGCCCAGCCCCACCAGCCGGTCTGGCAGCGCCTCAAGCCGGGGGAGACCCCGCCGCAGTTCGTGGTCTTCTCCTGGGACGGCGCCGGCGAGGACAGCCAGAAGCTGTTCTCCCACTTCCGCACGGTCGGCAAGAAGTACGACGCCAAGATGACGTACTTCCTCAGCGGCGTGTACCTGCTGCCGGAGGAGAAGCGGCACCTCTACGACCCGCCGCAGCACAGCGCCGGCCGCTCCGACATCGGGTTCAACGACACCGAGGGCATCCGCGCCACCGTCCGCGAACTGCGCGGCGCGTGGCAGGAGGGCAACGAGATCGGCACCCACTTCAACGGACACTTCTGCGGCGCGGACGGCGGCGTCGGCAAGTGGTCCGTCGAGGAGTGGAAGAGCGAGATCGGCCAGGCCAAGTCCTTCGTCAAGAACTGGAAGACCAACGCCGGCCTGCGCGCCGAGCAGCCGCTGCCCTTCGACTACGACAAGGAGCTCGTCGGCGCCCGCACCCCCTGCCTCGAAGGCCGGAAGAACTTCGTCCAGGCGGCGGCGCAGCTGGGCTTCCGCTACGACACCAGCGGCGTCAACGACCAGATCTGGCCCAAGAAGGACCAGGGCCTCTGGGACCTGTCGATGCAGCTCGTGCCCGTCCCGGGGCGCGCCTTCCAGACGCTCTCCATGGACTACAACTTCCTGGTCAACCAGTCACCCGGCACCACCCAGGGCGACCCCTCCCAGCACCGGTACTGGGGCGACCAGATGCGCGACGGCCTCGTGCAGGCCTTCGAGCGCTCCTACCGGGGCAACCGGGCGCCGCTGATCATCGGCAACCACTTCGAGTCCTGGAACGGCGGCACGTACATGCGGGCCATCGAGGAGACCATCGCCACGGTCTGCGTCCAGAAGGACGTCAAGTGCGTCTCCTTCCGCCAGCTCGCCGACTGGCTCGACGCCCAGGACCCCGACGTCATCGCCAAGATGCGGACCCTCAAGGTCGGCGAGGCCCCCGCCGCCGGCTGGAAGGCGTTCCTCGCCCCCGAACCGGCGGCCCCCGCCGGCGCCCCCGCGGGCGCCGTCCCGGCAGCCCCGGCCCCCGCCGTGAAGCAGGCCGATCAGCGCTGACAACCGGGTCCCTCGGAATCGCCGAGCTCTCAGGCGGGCTGAACCGCGCCGAGTCCTTCGGCTGAGCCGAGCCCTCAGGCGGGCTGAACCGCGCCGAGTCCTTCGGCCAAGCTGAGCCCTCAGGCGGGCTGAACCGCGCCGAGTCCTTCGGACAGCACGAACTCGGGGTCGACCTGCGAAGCCAGGTCGGCCCCGGTCTTGGCGTTGCCCCAGCTCTCGGCGTTGCGCAGGTGGAAGTGGACCATCTGGCGGGTGTAGCGGTCCCAGTCGCGGTGGGCGTACGAGTCGTCGGCCGCGTCCTGGAGGGCCTGGAGCGACATGCGGTTCTCGGCTTCCAGGAGCTCGAAACGGGGCGGCCGGCCCTTCTCCATCGCGCGGACCCAGTCGGAGTGGCCGACGGTCACGAGCAGGTCCTCGCCGACCTCCTGGCGCAGGAAGTCGAGGTCGTCCCGGCCCTGCACCTTGTTGCCGACGACCTTGAGCGCCACGCCGAAGTCCCGGGCGTACTCCTTGTACTGGCGGTAGACCGAGACCCCCTTGCGAGTCGGCTCGGCCACCAGGAACGTCATGTCGAAGCGGGTGAAGAGACCGGAGGCGAAGGAGTCCGAGCCGGCGGTCATGTCGACGACCACGTACTCGTCGGGGCCGTCGACCAGGTGGTTGAGGCAGAGCTCGACCGCCCCGACCTTCGAGTGGTAGCAGGACACCCCGAGGTCCGACTCCGTGAAGGGGCCCGTCGCCATCAGCCGGACGTCCCCCTCGTCGAGCCGGACCGGCCGTGCGCACGCCTCGTACACCGGGTTGTCCTCGCGGACCCGCAGCAGCCGCGAACCCTCCCCGGGCGGCGTCGTCTTGATCATGGTGTCGGCGGAGACGATCCGGGGGTTGGACCCCCGCAGGTACTCCTTGATGAGCGGCAGGTGCGCGCCCATCGCGGGGAGCGTGGCGGCCTCCACCTCGGACAGGCCGAGCGCGGCGCCGAGGTGCTGGTTGATGTCGGCGTCGATGGCGACGACCGGGGCTTCGTTGGCGGTGAGGTGGCGGATGAAGAGCGAGGACAGCGTCGTCTTGCCGCTGCCGCCCTTCCCGACGAAAGCGATCTTCATGTTCACCTAGCGTAGTGGCACGATCGCTTGCCGTGGTCAAGGAGCGTGAAGAAGACCACTCCTTCGTGGGGCGGGCCCGTGGTGCGCGTAGCCTCCTTACCTATGAGTACGCACGCCTCTGACCCCTTGGCCGCCCTCGGCTCCCTGCCGGGCGTCGCCGACGCGGTGGACTCCGTACGCAAGGCCGTCGACCGGGTCTACGGCCACCGCGTGATGCGCCGCCGCAGCAACGAGATCTCCTCCGAGGCGGCTCTCCGCGGGGCGCGAGGTTCGGCCGCCCTGGCCGGCGCCGACTGGGCCCTGGAAGAGGTCCGACGGCGCAGCGACTTCAGCGCCGACCCCGAGGCCCGCGCGGTCGGCGCGGCCCTGCGCCTCGGCGCCGAGGCCGGGCAGCTGCTCTCCATCTGGCGTCAGTCGCCGCTGCGGGTGCTCGCCCGGCTCCACCTGGTCGCCGCGGGTGATCCGGGTGCGTCGGTGGGACGGCCCCGGCTGGACGGCGAATCCGTCGACGAGCCGCTGATCGAGGCGCCGGCGCCGGCTCCCGCCGAGGTCGCCGGCCGTCTCGACGGCCTCGCGGAACTGATCGTCGCGGGCGGCGAGGCCCCCGCGCTGGTGACGGCCGCCGTGGTGCACGGCGAGCTGCTCGCGCTGCGGCCGTTCACCTCGTACAACGGCCTGGTCGCGCGGGCGGCGGAGCGGATCGTGCTGATCGGCAGCGGCCTCGACCCCAAGGCGATCTGCCCGGCCGAGGTCGGCCACGCCGAGCAGGGACGCGCCGCCTACGTCGCCGCGTTCGAGGGGTACCTGTCGGGGACCCCGGAGGGCGTCGGCGGCTGGATCGCCCACTGCGGGCGCTCGGTCGAGCTCGGTGTCCGTGAGTCCACCGCGGTCTGCGAAGCCCTCCAGCGCGGCGCGGCCTGAGTCCGGTCACGGACGGCGCGGCCGCAGGGGCTGGGCCGGGCGGCGGGTCGGCTCGTGGTCGGGCGGGCCGGGCGGCGTGGCGGCTCGTGGTCGGGCGGGCCGGGCGGCGTGGCGGCTCGTGGTCGGGCGGGCCGGGCGGCGTGGCGGCTCGTGGTGGGGCGGCGGGTCGGCTCGTGGTTGGGCGGCAAAAAGATTCCGGGCCCCGCGCGGGGCCCGGAATGGGTTGCGGCGGCACCGTTTCTGGTACCGCCGCTGGCACTTCCACCCAGTTACCAAGCGTCCTCGATATGTGCCCATCAGGCCGGGAACTTTGCCCGTGGCCTGGTGCGGCTGGCCCGTAATCGACGGGTCGACGTCGCGTGGGTGCCCGGTTTCGGTGCTAGGTCCGTGGGGCCTTCATGCTCAACAGGTGATCCTCTCGGATGTCCTCGGTCTCGCGGGCCTGATTCCTTTCTACTCCTGTCCGAGGGGAAGCGAAAGTGCTGAGTCCACTTCTCTGGCGCATCGCTCAAATTCGGGCAAAGTCATCGGCGAGCCGATGAGTGAGCGCGGCCTGCCGGCGCCGGGCGGCGTACCAGACGAGTCCGGCGCCCACGGCCGCCGCGCCCACGGCCGCCGCGGCGACGAGCGTGGGGCGCGGCGGCATCCGGAAGTCGGGCAGCCGCTGCTTGAGCCGGACCGGCTTCTCGAAGGCGAGGACCGGCCATTCCCGGGCCGTGGCCTCGCGACGCAGCGTCCGGTCGGGATTGACCGCGTACGGGTGGCCGACGGCCTCCAGCATGGGGATGTCGGTCGCCGAGTCGCTGTACGCGAAGCAGCGCGAGAGGTCGTAGCCTTCCGACTTCGCGAGCTCCCGGACCGCCTCGGCCTTCGTCGGGCCGTAGGCGTAGTACTCGACCTCGCCGGTGAAGCAGCCGTCCTCGCCGACCACCATCCGGGTGGCGACGACCCGGTCGGCGCCGAGCATCTCGCCGATCGGCTCGACCACCTCGGCTCCGGACGTCGAGACGATGACGACATCGCGCCCCGCGGCGTGGTGCTCCTCGATGAGGGAGGCGGCCTCGTCGTAGATGATCGGGTCGATCAGGTCGTGAAGGGTCTCTGCGACGAGCTGCTTCACCTGGGCGACGTTCCAGCCTTTGCAGAGCGCTGAGAGATATTCGCGCATCCGCTCCATCTGATCGTGGTCGGCCCCGCCCACCAGGAAGACGAACTGGATGTACGCCGTCCGCAGGGCGGCGCGGCGGCTGATCAGTCCGCCCCGGTAGAAGGACTTGCTGAAGGTCAGCGTCGAGGACTTCGCAATGACCGTCTTGTCCAGGTCAAAGAAGGCTGCTGTGCGCGGCAAGGAGTGGTTTTCCACAAGCCTGAGCATAGGTGCCCGCCATTCGGCGTACGCTGGGGCGTGTGGGTTTGCCTGAGAAGGCTCTCGGGTACACCATGGAAGTCACGGATCGTTCGCGACCGTGCTAACCCGGTCCGGCTCCTCCCCCCCCGAGTCGGCCGGAGAGACGACCCCCGCTCTCCCCCCCGGCGGGGGTCGTCGCATGTCCGGAGCCGTTTCGGCCCTGTGTGGCATCGCCTGCTCCCTTCCTTCCGGTCCTCGACCGTTCGTCGGTCCACGCCCCGTCAGGCGCCCCGATTCATCACTCACGGTAACCGGGAGGATGCGTTCCGGGGAGCCCCTTGAAGGGTGGCGAAGTTATTCACAGGGCTTCGGTTATCCCCGGTTTTTAGGTGACTTCCGCACGATTTCCCTGACGGCCCCACGGTGATTCCTGCCGCGAAGTTCGCGGACGGCAGGAATCACGAGAGGGGCGTGCCGTGGAGGCATCCAGGACACGTACGGAATCGCGCCGGCCGGAGTCGAGGGCTCCGGACGAGCCGCGCCGAGCCGGGCCGCTGATCGTCACCGAGGACCTCGGGCTGCTCGACGACCTCCTCCGGCTGTGCGCCGCCGCCGGGGTCGAACCCGAGGTGCACCATCGCGTGCCGGAGCGGCGCGCGAACTGGACCGACCCCCCGCTCGTGCTGGTCGGCGACGACGCGGCCGCCCGCTGCCGGGGCGCCGCGCGCCGGCCGGGGACCGTCCTCGTCGGACGGGACCGGCACGATCCCGGGGTGTGGCGGCTCGCCGTCGAGATCGGAGCCGAGAGCGTGCTGCGGCTGCCGGAGGCCGAGAGCCTCCTCGTCGACCGGATCGCCGACGCGGCCGAGGGCGCCGAGCGGCAGGCGCTGACCGTCGGGGTCGTCGGCGGCCGCGGCGGCGCCGGCGCCTCCACCCTGGCGTGCGGCCTCGCGCTGGCTGCCGCGCGGACCGGACGGCGCACCCTGCTCGTCGACGGAGACCCTCTGGGCGGAGGACTCGACGTGCTGCTCGGCGGCGAGCGTGAGCAGGGCAGACGCTGGCCCGACTTCGCGGCCTCGAAGGGCCGCCTGGCCGGCGGGGCCCTGGAGGAGTCCCTGCCGTCGGTGCGGGGAGTCCGGGTGCTCAGCTGGGGCCGGGAGCCCGCGGCACCGGTGCCGCCCGCCGCGGTGCGGTCCGTACTCGGCGCGGCACGCCGCCGCGGCGGGGTCGTCGTGGTCGACCTGCCGCGCGGCACCGACGGGGCGGCCGCCGAGGCCCTCGCCCAGCTCGACCTCGTGCTCCTCGTCGTGCCGGGCGAGCTGAGGGCCGTCGCGGCCGCCCACCGGGTGGCCACGACCCTCGGCATGGCCGTCCGCGACGTGCGGGCCGTGGTCCGCGGGCCCTACGTGGCGGGCCTCGACGAGCGGTGGGTCGCCGACGCGTTGCGGCTGCCGCTCGTCGGCGAACTCCCCTACGACCCGGGGATCGTGACGGACCAGGACGCGGGCGTGCCGCCGGGTGCCGAACCCCGTGGGCCGCTCGGACGGTTCTGCGGCGCGTTCTGGGAGCGCGCGCTCGCCCCGGGCGGTGCGACATGAGCGGGACCGGCACGTGGGCCGGCGGCGGCACCGGACTCCTCGACGCCGTCCGGCAGCGGCTGGCGGCGAGTGGCGCCGAACCCACCCCGGCGCGGGTCGCCGCGGCGCTGCGGGCCCAGGGACGACTGCTCGGCGACACCGAGGTGCTCGGTGCGGCCGAGGAGCTGAGGTGCGAACTGATCGGCACGGGGCCGCTGGAGCCGCTGCTCGCCGACCCGGCGGTCACCGACGTCCTGGTCTCGGCGCCCGACCGGGTCTGGGTGGACCGCGGCGCGGGACTCGAGCGGGCCCCGGTGTCCTTCCCCGACGCCGGCGCCGTCCGCAGGCTCGCGCAGCGGCTCGCTGCGGTGGCCGGGCGCCGGCTCGACGACGCCCGCCCCTGGGTGGACGCACGCCTGCCCGACGGCACCCGGATGCACGCCGTGCTGCCACCGGTGGCCGTCGGCTCGACCTGCCTGTCGCTGCGGGTGGTGCGTCCGCGCGCCTTCTCCCTCGACGAGCTCGCCGCCGCCGGCACGGTGCCACCGGGCGGTGCCGCGATCCTGCGGGCCCTGATCGACGCGCGGGTGTCGTACCTCGTCAGTGGCGGCACGGGCACGGGGAAGACCACACTCCTCGCCTCCCTGCTCGGACTCGTGGGGGAGCGGGAGCGGATCGTGCTCGCGGAGGACTCGGCGGAACTACGGCCGGACCACCCCCACGTCGTACGCCTGGAGGCGCGCCCCGCCAACCAGGAGGGCGCCGGGCTCGTCACCCTGCGGGACCTGGTTCGCCAGGCGCTGCGGATGCGGCCGGACCGGCTCGTGGTCGGCGAGGTTCGGGGCGGGGAGGCGGTGGACCTGCTCGCCGCTCTCAACACGGGCCACGACGGCGGCTGCGGAACGCTCCATGCCAACACGGCCGCGGCCGTGCCGGCCCGCCTGGAGGCGCTGGGAACGGCGGCCGGACTCGACCGGGCCGCCCTCCACAGCCAGTTGGGCGCCGGACTCTCCGCCGTACTCCACCTCGTACGGGACCGGGACGGACCGCGCCGGATCGCCGAGGTCCATGTGCTGGAGCGGGACCGGGACGGCCTCGTGCGGACGGTCCCCGCCCTGCGGTGGAGCGCGTCCGGGTTCGAGCGGGAGCAGGGCTGGGAGCGGCTGCGGTCGCTGATCGGAGGGGGACTGTGATGGCGGGACAACCGATGCAGGAGGTCACACAAGGGGCGGCGGTGCTCTGCGGTGTGCTCGCCCTGTGGTGGGCCGTCGAGCGGCGACGTGGTGCGGGCCGGGCCCGGGCGCTGCTCGCGGCCGGCGCCGCCGACGGACGCGGCGGTGGACCCGGTGACGGTTCGGCGTGGCCCGCGGTGGCCGCGCGCTGGTGGGCCGTGCTGCGGGTGCGGCGCGCGTGGCTGTGCCTGCCGGCGGCGGGAGTCCTCGCGCTGCTCGGCGAGTCGCCGCTGCCCCTGGTGGTGGGAGCGGTCGCGGTGCCCGTGGTGGAACGCCGACTGCGGGCCGCCGGACGCCGCGAGGAACGCGAGGCGCGGGCCGAGCGGGTGGTGGCGCTGTGCGGGTCGGTCGTCGGGGAGCTGAGGGCCGGATGGCAGCCGGCGCAGGCGCTGTCCTTCGCCGCCCGGGAGACCGGCGCGCTGGGCGGCGAGGAGGCGGGCGTGCTGGCGGCGGCCCGGTTCGGAGGGGACGTGCCGGAGGCACTCCGCAGGGCGGCCCGGCAGGACGGCGCCGACGGTCTCGCCGGCATGGCGGCCTGCTGGCAGGTGGCCGTGGACGGCGGTGCCGGATTGGCCGCCGGGCTGGACCGCCTGGAGGCGGCCCTGCGCGAGCATCGCGAGCGGCGGGAGCGCCTCCGGGCCGAACTGGCCGGCGCGTGGGCGACGGTGGCGGTGCTCGCGCTGCTCCCGGCGGCCGGCCTCGCCCTCGGCGCGGCGCTGGGCGCCGACCCGCTACGGGTCCTGCTGCACACACCCGCGGGCCTCGGCTGTCTGGCCGTCGGCGGCGCCCTGGAGGCGGCCGGCCTGTGGTGGGCCGCACGGATCGTGCGAGGAGGGGAGCGACCGTGATGGCCGGGCTTCAACTGGGGGCGCTCCTCGCCCTGGTGGTCTACGCGGCGGCGAAGGGGCTCTGGGCGCTGGTGTGCGCGCGTTGGGCGCGGGGGACGCGACGGAGGCTCCGGAACCTGTTCCCGGACCCGGCGCCGCCGACCCGGCGGACCCGGCCCGGACCTCCGCCGTGGCTGGGGTACGTGATGGCGCCGCTCGCGGCGGTCGTTCTCGGCTGGGCCCTGTTCGGCGCGGTCGGTGGCCTCTGCGCCGGTGTCCTGGTGGCCGCCGGCGTGCGACAGGGGTCCGCGAAGCGCGCCCCCGCGCCCTCCGACGACGACGAGGCGGCACGTCACCTTCCCCTCGCCGCCGACCTGTTGGCGGCCTGCGCCGCCTCCGGAGCCGGGCCCGGCGACGCGGCGGAAGCCGTCGGCCGGTCACTCGGCGGCCCCCTCGGCGAACGGCTGACCCGCACGGCCGCCGAACTGCGCCTCGGCGGCGAGCCGGCCGAGGTGTGGCGAAGATTCGGCGCACTACCGGGCGCCACGGGGCTCGCCCGTTGCATGGAACGGGCCGGTTCCTCGGGCGCGCCCGCCGCGGAGGCCGTCGCCCGGCAGGCGACCGCACTGCGCGCGGCCCGCGCCCGCTCGGCGGAGACCCGCGCCCGCCGCGCCCAGGTCCTGATCAGCGCCCCCGTCGGCCTCTGCTTCCTGCCCGCCTTCCTGGCGATCGGGGTGGCCCCGGTGGTGATCGGCCTGGCGACGGGACTGCTCGACGGATGAAGCGAGCGGGGGCGCGGCGCGGCCGGTGCGGCGAGCACGGCATGAGCACGACGGCCAGGACAGGCAAGGCAGGCAAGGCAGGCAAGGCGGGCCAGGGAGGCAAGGCGGGCCAGGGAGGCAAGGCAGGCAGGCGTGGAACGACAGGGCACGGCAGAGCAGGGCACAGCACGGCAGGTCAGGCAGGACGAGATGAGGAGGCAGGGATGACGTTCAAGGTGTCGGTCGCGGCGATGGCAGGTTCGGTGGCGGGGTCGGTCCGGGGCTGGTGGCGGGCCCGGAGGGCGGCGGCGCGCCGCGACTCGGGGATGACCACGTCCGAGTACGCGGTGGGAACGATCGCAGCGGCGGCCTTCGCGGCCGTGCTGTACAAGATCGTGACCAGTGACGCGGTCTCCGGAGCGCTGGAATCCATGATCGGGAAGGCCCTCGATGCGCCGTTCTGACCGGGGTTTCGTGACCGTGGAGGCGGCCATGGCCCTGCCGGTCCTGGCCCTCTTCACCATCACCCTGCTCTGGGCGCTGGCCGCCGCGGCCGCGCAGATCCGGTGCGTGGACGCGGCACGGGCCGGGGCACGGCTCGCGGCCCGCTCCGAACCGGTGGCCTCCGCCGAGGCGGCCGCCCGGGCCGCCGCGCCCGAAGGCGCCCGGGTGGCGGTGACGCGTTCCGGTGAGCTGTGGCGCGTGACGGTGGAGGCGGCGGCCCCCGGCCCCCGCGGCATGGGCCTCACCCTGCGCGCCGAAGCGGCCGCCCTCGCCGAGGACGCACCGGACGCGCCCCCGACGAGCGGCGGCCCGCCCGCCGGGGAGCCCACGAACGGCGGCCTGTCCGCCGCAGACCCGACGAGCGGCGACCCGCTTGCCGGAGAGCCCGCGACCGGTGGCCCGACCGTCGCAGACCCGGTGAACGGCGGCCCGTCCGCCGGAGAGCTGACGAGTGGCGGTCCGGCCCCAGGTGACCCGATGAGGGCCCGTACGCCCGTCGGAGGCCGGCCGTGACGGCGGCCTGCCCGGTGCCGCACGGGGACGCCGGCCGGAACCCGGGGGAACCGCGGGCCCGGGGGGCGCGGGACCGGGGCGCGGCGACCGTGTGGGTGGCGTTCGGGGCGTGCGTGCTGTGTGTGGTGTTCGGTGCGGTGTTGGCGCTCGGGCAGGCGGTGGCGGCCAGGCACCGGGCCGGTGGGGCGGCCGATCTGGCCGCGCTCGCGGCCGCGGACCGGGCCCTGTGGGGCGAGGTCGAGGCGTGCGCCGCCGCGGCAAGGGTGGCGGCCGCGCAGGGTGCCGAGCTGGCGGGGTGCGCGGTACGGGGCGAGGTCGCCGAGGTGACCGCCCGGGTCGTACGCGGCCCGTACCGGCCGGAGGTCAGGTCGCGGGCGGGACCGGGCCCGGACCGGGAGTCTCTTCCGTGGGAGCCGCCACCCGGGGGGCCTCCGTGGCCGGCGGAGCCGCCAGGGGGCTCTCCGCGGCCCGTGGGACCGCTTGGGGAGCCTCGGCCGCCTGAGGCGTCGCCCAGGGAGGCTCCGCCGCCGGAGGCGCCGCCCGGGGCGTTTCCTCCGGGGCAGGGAGCGTCGGAGAGGGCGTCTCCTCCGGGGCAGGGAGCGTCCGAGGGGGTGTCTCCTCCAGGGGAGGGAGCGCCGGAGGGGGCTCCGGTGGGGTTTCGGGGGCCGCGCGGAGGAGTTCCGTGAGGAGGCGGACGGCGCCGCGCTTGTGGAGCGGGTCGTTGCCGTTGCCGCACTTGGGGGACTGGATGCACGAGGGGCAGCCCGCCTCGCACTCGCAGGAGGCGATCGCCTTGCGGGTGGCGGCCAGCCAGGCGCGGGCCGTGTGGAAGGCGCGCTCGGCGAAGCCCGCGCCCCCCGGATGGCCGTCGTACACGAAGACGGTGGGCAGCAGGGTGTCGGGGTGGAGCGGGACGGAGACGCCGCCGATGTCCCAGCGGTCGCAGGTCGCGAAGAGGGGCAGCATGCCGATGGAGGCGTGTTCGGCGGCGTGCAGGGCTCCGCCGAGGATCTCCGGGGTGATCCGGGCGGCGTCGAGCTGGTCCTCGGTGACCGTCCACCACACGGCCCGGGTGCGCAGGGTGCGGGGCGGCAGGTCGAGCTTGGTCTCGCCGAGGACCTCGCCCGTGATCAGCCGGCGGCGCAGGAAGGAGACGACCTGGTTGGTGACCTCGACGGAGCCGTAGCAGAGGCGGCCGGCCCCCCAGGGGATCTCGGTGTCGGTTTCGAGGACGGTGATGGAGGTGGTGTCGCGGGCGGTGGTGGAGTACGGCGGGACGGCCTCCTCGACGAGGGCCACGGAGTCCTTGAGGTCGAGCTCCCGCACCAGGTAGGTACGGCCCTGGTGGAGGTGGACGGCGCCCTCGTGGACGGCGGTGTGGGAGGCGGCCTCGTCGACCGTGCCGAGCAGCCGGCCGGTCCCCTGCTCGACGATCCGGACGGGGCTTCCGCCACCGCCCCGGATGTCGGTGAGGTCGGCGGCCCGCTCCCGGCGGGTCCAGTACCAGCCGGTGGCACGGCGGCGGAGCAGGCCGGCCCCTTCGAGCTGGGGCAGCAGGTCGGGGACGGCCGGGCCGAAGAGCGTCAGGTCCGGCTCGGTCAGCGGTAGTTCCGCGGCGGCGGCACAGAGATGGGGGGCGAGGACGTAGGGGTTGTCGGGGTCCAGGACGGTCGACTCGACCGGCTGGTCGAAGATCGCCTCCGGGTGGTGGACCAGGAAGGTGTCCAGCGGGTCGTCGCGGGCGACCAGGACGGCGAGGGCGCCTTCGCCCGAACGGCCGGCGCGGCCGGCCTGCTGCCACAGGGAGGCCCGGGTGCCCGGGTAGCCGGCGATCACGACCGCGTCCAGGCCGGAGACGTCCACGCCCAGCTCCAGGGCGGTCGTGGCGGCCAGGCCGAGGAGCTCGCCGGAGTGCAGGGCCTGCTCCAGGGCGCGCCGCTCCTCGGGGAGGTAGCCGCCCCGGTAGGCGGCGACCCGGCGGGCGAGGGCGCGGTCGGTCTCGGCCAGCCGCTCCTGGGCGATCACCGAGATCAGCTCGGCGCCGCGCCGGGAGCGGACGAAGGCGACCGAGCGGACGCCCTGGCGGGTGAGGTCGGTGAGGAGGTCCGCGGTCTCGGCGGTCGCGGTGCGCCGCACCGGCGCGCCCCGCTCGCCGTGCAGCTCGGTCAGCGGCGGCTCCCACAGGGCGAAGACCAGCTCGCCGCGCGGGGAGGCGTCGTCGGAGACCTCGGTGACGGGCAGGCCGGTGAGGCGGCCGGCGGCCACCGCGGGGTCGGCGGAGGTGGCGGAGGCGAGGAGGAATACCGGTTCGGAGCCGTACCGGGCGCAGATCCGGCGCAGTCGCCGCAGCACCTGGGCGACGTGGGAGCCGAAGACGCCCCGGTAGGTGTGGCACTCGTCGATCACGACGTAGCGCAGGGCGCGCAGGAAGGAGGACCACCTGGGGTGGGAGGGGAGTATGCCCCGGTGCAGCATGTCGGGGTTGGTCAGCACGTAGTTCGCGTACTGGCGGACCCACTCGCGTTCCTCGACCGGCGTGTCGCCGTCGTAGACGGCGGGGCGGATCCGGTTGCCGAGCGGGGCGGCCAGTTCCCGTACGGCGCGTCGCTGGTCGGCGGCGAGGGCCTTGGTGGGCGAGAGGTAGAGCGCGGTGGCCCCGCGTCCGTTGGCGGCCTCGGAGCCGTCCAGGAGGGTGGTGAGCACCGGCGCGAGGTAGGCGAGCGACTTCCCCGAGGCGGTGCCGGTGGCGATCACCACGGACTCGCCGTCCAGGGCGTGCTCGGCGGCCTCCGCCTGATGGGCCCAGGGGTGCTCGATTCCGGCCTCCTGGATCGCCGCGATCACCTCCGGCCGGATCCGGTGCGGCCAGACGGCATGACGACCCTCCCGGGCGGGCATGTGCTCCGTATGGGTGATGCGCGAAGACCGGCTCTCGCCCGCGGCGAGCCGGTCGAGGACCACGCCGGGGGAGGGGCGACTGCCCGTGTCCCCGGCCGGTCGACTGGGGCGCTGATTCTTGGCCATCGGCATCGAGTGTGTCACTGCCATGACGGACAATGCTTCCAAGGCGTCGTGCATGGCTGCTGGTAAGTGATTGAATGCCATCGCGGCTGGCGATCAGTTCCCTGGCTCCGCCCGGGAGGCCCGAGGGGGCGATCGCCCGATAGCAAGGTGCTGGAGGATCCGTGGACCTGTCCCTGTCGACTCGCAATGTGTCCGGCGCTGGTGGTGACCGTACGGTCGTCGAGGTCGGTGGCGAGATTGATGTGTATACCGCGCCCAAGCTGCGCGAGCAGTTGGTCGAGTTGGTGAACGACGGCAGTTACCACCTGGTCGTCGACATGGAGGGCGTGGACTTCCTCGACTCCACCGGCCTCGGTGTACTCGTCGGTGGCCTGAAGCGCGTGCGCGCGCACGAGGGCTCGCTCCGTCTCGTCTGCAACCAGGAGCGCATTCTCAAGATTTTCCGGATCACGGGCCTCACCAAGGTGTTCCCGATCCACACCTCGGTCGACGAGGCCGTCAACGCCGTCGACTGAGCCCAGGGGGTTCGCATGGCCACCGTTGAACTCCGCTTCAGCGCTCAACCCGAGCACGTCCGTACGGCCCGCCTGGTGGCGGCCGCGGTGGCGCGCCGGGCGGGCGTGGACGATGCGGTCCTCGACGAGGTGCGTCTCGCCGTCGGTGAGGCGTGTTCCCGTGCGGTCGGACTCCACCGCAGCAACGGCGTCACGACCCCCATCCGGGTCGTGCTGACCGAGGAGGAGAAGACGTTCTCCATCGAGGTCGGCGACGGGGTGCCGGGTGCGGGGGTGGCGGCCGCAGACGCGGCCGGCGTCCCCGGCGCTCGCGCGGAGGCTCCGGCCGAGGACTTCGACGACGCCGATGGTGAGGACGAGATGGGGCTCGCGGTGATCCGCGGGCTCGTCGACGACGTCGAGGTGAGCGCCGGCCTGGACGGCGGCACCATCCGGATGGCCTGGCCGGTGAGCCCGGCGGACATCCTGTCCTGAGCCACTCACGTGGCGGAGCCCCGTACACCTGACGGAAATTCGTCCGCGTGGCGGAGCCCCGTACGCGTGGCGGAAAGCCGTCCGCGTGGCGGAGAGCCGCTGGTGAGGCGGAGATCCTGGACGTGCAGTGAAGAAAGAGGCCCCGCGGTGCGGGGCCTCTTTCTTTCTGTGCCGGGTGCAGGGTGCCGGGTGCCGGGTGCCGGCTGCCGGGGATCGCCCGTGTCGGATGGGTGCATTCGCGTGGTGCTGCTGCGACGTCCCCGTATGGGCGGGTTCGTCTCCCTATGATCCGTCCCCATGTACCCCACATCCCTCGCCGCCGCGGTGCTCACGAGCGGGAACCGGACGATCGTGATCGTCGTGGCCGGCATCGCGCTCGCGGCGTTGGTCGTCGCACGGCTCCTCGTCCGCCAGGTGCTCGCGGCAGGCCAGGGCACCGAGCGGATGAGGGAGATCGCCGCCGCCGTCCAGGAAGGGGCGAACGCCTACCTCGCGCGGCAGCTGCGGACCGTGGCCGTCTTCGCGGCCGCCGTGTTCTTCCTGCTGATGCTGCTGCCCGCGGACGACTGGTCCCAGCGGGCCGGCCGGTCCCTGTTCTTCCTGGTCGGGGCGCTTTTCTCGGCGGTCACCGGGTACATCGGCATGCGGCTCGCCGTACGGGCCAACGTGCGGGTCGCGGCGGCGGCCAGGGAGGCCACGCCGGCGCCGGGCGAACCCGAGAAGGACCGGGCCGAGGTCGCGCACCGGGCCACGCGGATCGCCTTCCGCACGGGCGGGGTCGTCGGCATGTGTACCGTCGGTCTCGGGCTGCTGGGGGCCGCCTGCGTCGTCCTCGTCTACGCCGCCGACGCGCCGAAGGTCCTGGAGGGTTTCGGACTGGGTGCCGCGCTCATCGCCATGTTCATGAGGGTGGGCGGCGGCATCTTCACCAAGGCCGCCGACGTCGGCGCCGACCTGGTCGGCAAGGTCGAGCAGGGCATTCCCGAGGACGACCCGCGCAACGCCGCCACCATCGCCGACAACGTGGGGGACAACGTCGGCGACTGCGCGGGCATGGCGGCCGACCTCTTCGAGTCGTACGCCGTGACCCTGGTCGCCGCGCTCATCCTCGGCAAGGCGGCCTTCGGCGATCTCGGACTCGCGTTCCCCCTGATCGTCCCGGCGATCGGCGTGGTCACCGCGGTGATCGGCATCTTCGCGGTCTCCCCCCGGCGGGCGGACCGCGGTGGCATGAGCGCGATCAACCGGGGGTTCCTCGTCTCGGCGGTGGTCTCGCTGGCGCTGGTCGCCGTCGCCGCCTTCACGTACCTGCCGTCCTCGTACGCCGACCTCAAGGGCGTCACCGAGCCGGGCATCCACGACCACGGCGGTGACCCCCGGGTCCTCGCCCTGGTCGCGGTCGCCCTCGGGATCGTCCTCGCCGCGCTCATCCAGCAGCTCACCGGCTACTTCACCGAGACCAGCCGACGGCCGGTCAGGGACATCGGCAAGTCCTCGCTCACCGGGCCCGCGACCGTCGTCCTCGCGGGCGTCGCCCTCGGCATGGAGTCCGCGGTCTACACGGCGCTGCTCATCGGGCTCACCGTGTACGGCGCGTTCCTGCTCGGTGGCGCCTCGATCATGCTGGCGCTGTTCGCGGTGGCGCTCGCCGGGACGGGGCTGCTCACCACCGTCGGCGTGATCGTGGCCATGGACACCTTCGGCCCGGTCGCCGACAACGCGCAGGGCATCGCGGAGATGTCCGGGGACGTCGAGGGCGCGGGCGCGCAGGTCCTGACCGACCTCGACGCGGTCGGCAACACGACGAAGGCCATCACCAAGGGCATCGCCATCGCCACCGCCGTCCTCGCGGCCTCGGCGCTGTTCGGCTCGTACCGGGACGCCATCGCGACCTCGGTCGCCGACGTCGGGGAGTTCGCCGGGAAGGCGGACGCGCTGACCCTCTCGATGGACATCTCGCAGCCCAACAACCTCTTCGGCCTCGTCCTCGGCGCGGCCGTCGTCTTCCTCTTCTCGGGGCTCGCGATCAACGCGGTGTCCCGGTCGGCGGGATCGGTGGTGTACGAGGTGCGGCGGCAGTTCCGCGAGCACCCCGGGATCATGGACTACACCGAGAAGCCGGAGTACGGGCGTGTCGTCGACATCTGCACCAGGGACGCGCTGCGCGAACTCGCCACGCCCGGGCTGCTCGCGGTGATGGCCCCGATCGCGGTCGGCTTCGCGCTCGGCGTCGGCCCGCTCGGCGCGTACCTCGCCGGCGCGATCGGCACCGGCGCGCTGATGGCGGTCTTCCTCGCCAACTCCGGTGGCGCCTGGGACAACGCGAAGAAGCTCGTCGAGGACGGCAACCACGGCGGCAAGGGCAGCGAGGCGCACGCGGCGACGGTCATCGGGGACACCGTCGGCGACCCGTTCAAGGACACGGCGGGCCCGGCGATCAACCCGCTCCTGAAGGTGATGAACCTGGTCGCGCTGCTGATCGCTCCGGCGGTCGTACGGTTCGGATACGGCGACGACGCGAGCGCCGGACTGCGGGCCGCGGTCGCCGCGGTCGCGGTCGCCGTGGTCGTCGCCGCGGTCCGGGTCTCCAAGAGGCGTTCGGTCACGGTCTCCTGACGTCGGGTCCATGACCGGACGCCGCACGGGACGCCGCCGGAAGCGCCGCTTCCTGACGTTCTGTCCGCAGCCGCACGCGGCTCTCCTGGCAGCGCGTCGACGGTCCTCCGGCGTGTCCTCCGTCTCATTCCCGCGCGGTTCGGGGGTGGTCGTGAGATTCAACCCTTGGTTCAAAAGGCTGCAATACGGTATGAATCGGTCCCACGAAAGGTGGAAGTAGCCCGTTCGGCGTGTATGTTCCGGGGCCGAGAGCCTTGGAAGGGACCGATCCGTTGAACAAGAAGCTTGCGGCCGCACTGTCCGGCGGCGCGGTACTGGTGCTCGCGCTGTCCGGTTGCAGCGACGACGAGGGCGACAAGGTGGGTGACTGGGCCAAGACGTTCTGCGACCAGGCCAAGCCCCAGATCCAGAAGCGGGCCGACGCCCACCAGATCATCATCTCGACCGCGGCCGACAGCAAGCCGGCCGAGATCCAGGCCGCCGACTCGAAGGCGTTCCAGGACATCGCCGACGCCGACCGCGCCCTCGCCAAGGCCGTCGAGGCCGCCGGCGCGCCGCCCGTCGAGAACGGCGAGAAGGTCAAGCAGGACGCCATCAAGGAGCTCAACGAGACCGCGGCGGCCTACGAGGGACTCAAGAAGCAGGTCGACGCGCTGGACCCGACGAACCAGCAGAAGTTCGCGGACGGTCTCCAGGGCGTCGCCGACGGCCTGACCAAGATCGAGAAGATGGACCAGAACGCCCTGTCCAAGCTGGAGGAGGGCGAGCTGGGCCAGGCGATGGCCAAGCAGCCCGGCTGCCAGAAGCCGACGGCCTCGGTCCCGCCGAAGACCTCCGCCTCCCCCAAGGCCGGCTCCACCTCCACGGACCAGGGCACGACCGGCACCGCCGGCACCGGCGCGGAGCCGAGCAAGAAGGCCTCCACCAAGCCGACCCCCAAGGCCACGGCGAGCAAGACCGAGGAGTAGGACCCGGAGGGGCCCGCCGTGCCGGGCGGTTTGCGACGTCCGGCACGGCAGGGAGCCCAGCGCTTGCCCGTGGCGGGCTGGTGATGCCTGGCACGGCCAGGCGTCCAGCGCGTGTCCGTGACGGGTTCGCGACGCTCGGGGCGGCCAGGCGTCCAGCGCCTGTGTGGCGGGCTCGCGACGCCTGGGGCAACGCCCCGGCGTCTGTCCGGCGGATCACGGCCGGGCTCGTGGCCCCGGTGCGCGGGGCAGGGCCCGGCCCCGCGGGACCGGTGGCGGTGGCGATCGGCCGCCGGCCGCCGGGTCGGCGGCCCGGATGTCGGTGGCGGCCGTCACAATGGAGCGGTGAGTACGACCAGCCTGCCCCCCCGCCTCCCGGTGTCCGCACACGCAGCCCGTCTGCGCGAGGCACTCCTCGCCGCCGGCTTCACCGCCGACGGACTGCTCGACCTGCTCGGCGCCCCCGCCTATTCGGCGCTCGCCCGCAGCGAGACCGTGCCCGCCCTGCGCGCCACCCGCGGCGACTCCCCGCTGGAGACGCTCGTCCGGCTCTTCCTGCTCCAGCGGCCCGTCGGCCCCGACGCCGCCGCGGCGGCGCTCCCGCTGGACGAGGCCCTCGAGGACGGCTGGGTGGTCCGGGAGGACGACGACGTGCTCGCCACGGTCGACATCCGGCCGTACGGCGGCCCGGACGGCGAGGACTGGTTCATCGTCTCCGACCTGGGCTGCGCCGTCGGCGGCGCGGGCGGCATCGGCACGAAGGCCGAGGGCGTCGTCCTCGGCGTCGGCGGCGCCTCCACCACCCTCGCCGGCATCACGGTCCGTACGCCGGTCTCCTCCGCGCTCGACCTCGGCACCGGCTCCGGCATCCAGGCGCTGCACGCAGCCCAGCACGCCACCCTGGTCACCGCCACCGACCTCAACGGGCGCGCCCTGGACTTCACCCGGCTCACGCTCGCGCTGTCCGGGGCCCGGGAGGCCGAGCTGCTCGAAGGGTCGCTCTTCGAGCCGGTCGCCGACGACACGTACGACCTGATCGTCTCCAACCCGCCGTTCGTCATCTCCCCCGGCGCCCGGCTCACCTACCGGGACGGCGGGATGGGCGGCGACGACCTGTGCCGCACGCTCGTGCAGCAGGCGGGCGACCGGCTCAACGACGGGGGATACGCCCAGTTCCTGGCCAACTGGCAGCACGTCGAGGGCGAGGAGTGGCAGGAGCGGCTGCGGTCCTGGGTGCCGCGCGGCTGCGACGCCTGGATCGTCCAGCGCGAGGTCCAGGACGTCACCCAGTACACCGAGCTCTGGCTGCGCGACAGCGGCGACCACCGCGGGGACCCGGACGCGTACCGGGCCGCGTACGGCCGCTGGCTCGACGAGTTCGAGGCCCGCAAGACGCGGGCGATCGGCTTCGGCTGGATCACGATCCGGCGCAACGACGCCGTGGCGTCCGGCGCGGTCGAGCCGTCGATCCTCGTCGAGGAGTGGCCGCACCCGGTCGAGCAGCCGCTCGGCCCCACCGTCCGCGCCCACTTCGAGCGCCAGGACTACCTGCGCACCCGTGACGACGCCGCTCTCCTCGCCGACCGGTTCACGCTCGCGCCCGAGGTGATGCAGGAGCAGGTCGGGCTGCCGGGCGCCGAGGACCCCGAGCACGTCGTGCTCCGGCAGAACCGGGGGATGCGCCGCGCGACCAAGGTCGACCACGTCGGCGCCGGGTTCGCGGGCGTCTGCGACGGCACGCTCAGCGCCGGCCGCATCCTCGACGCGATCGGTCAGCTCATGGGGGAGGACCCGGTCGTCCTGCGGGACCGCACCCCGCAGGCGATCCGGCTGCTCGTGGAGGAGGGCTTCCTGCTGCCCGCCGGCGAGGAGTCCGCCGAGGAGCACGGCGCTTGATACGGATCGAACTGGACGAGGCCTCGCTCGGCGCGACCCGGATCGCGATCAGCCCGCTGCGCGACGCGTTCTGCTCCATGCACCTCGCGCTGCCGCACCGGCACCCCTCCTGGCCGTACCAGGAGTGGGTCGGGCAGGCGCGCGAGGTGTGGCGCGAGGACGACCGGCTGCGCCCGCTGTGGGACCTGTTCGCCGAGGGGCGGTACGGCGTCTCCGACTTCCTGCTGCCCCGCCCGTTCGGCACGGTCCACATCCACGAGGAGCTGGCCGCGCTGCGGGCCACCGACCCGGCGTTCGTCCGGGCCCAGGTGGCCGCCTGCTACCCCGGCATGGCCGACGCGCCCTTCGTGCAGCCGTACGTGAAGAATCCGGAGGAGGCCTGCGCGGCCCTCGCCGACGCGTACGCCGCCTACTGGGAGGGCGCGATCGAGCCGTACTGGCCGACGATGCGGCGGCTCGTCGAGGACGAAGTGCTGGTGCGGGCCAGGACGTTCGCGACCGAGGGCGTCGACGCCCTGTTCGCCGGCCTGGAGACGCGGGGGCGGTGGCAGCCGCCCGTCCTCGAACTGACCAAGTACGTCGACGCCGAGTACGCGCCCGGCGAGCGGCGGCTCGTCCTCGTGCCGCTGGTCTTCGCCGAGGGCTGCCGGCTGTACTCGACGGACGACCCCGAGGTCTTCGCCCTCAGCTTCCAGGCCCGCGGCGCCGCCGCCCTGCGCGAACAGCCCGAGCCCGTCGCCGAGGACCGGCTCGGCCTGATGCTCGGCCGGGGCCGCGCGGCGGTCCTGCGCGAGCTGGGCGGCCCCCTGACCACGGCCGGGCTCGCCGACCGCCTCGGACTCGCGCCCAGCACGGTCTCCGAGCACCTGTCGGTCCTCTCCGAGGCCGGGGTCGTCACCCGGCACCGCGTCGGCCGCTCCGTCTACTACCAGCTCACGGACACCGGCCGCGCCCTGCTCGCGCTCCTCGCGGGAGAGGGCGTGCTGCACGCGGTGGCGTGAGAGCCGCGTACGGCCCGGCCCGTACGCGACCCGTGCGGGCCCGGGCCCGCGTACGGGCCGCGTACGCGCGGGAGCCGAGTACGGGCCGCGCACGGGCGGGCGCGTACCTGCCGCGTACGGGCCGTGCGGGCGTGACGATTCGGGGGCTTCCGAATCGATGGATGCTGCCGGGGGCCGGCTTCTACCGTCCGGCCCATGCTCGCAATCGAGGCGGACGCGCTGCGCCGCACCTACACCAGCAGGACCGGGTGGCCGAAGTCCCGGCGCACCGAGACCGAGGCCGTGCGGGGCGTCACCTTCGAGGTGGCGCCGGGCGAACTGTTCGGCCTGCTCGGGCCCAACGGGGCCGGTAAGACCACCACCATCAAGATGCTGAACACGCTGCTCCTGCCGACCTCCGGCACGGCGCGCGTGTTCGGGCACGACGTGGCCCGCGACCCCGTCGCCGTACGCCGCAGGATCGGGTACGTCTTCGGCGGGGACCGCGGCCTCTACGACCGGCTCTCCGCGCTCGACAACCTCCGCTACTTCGCCGAGCTGTACGCCGTCCCGGCGCGCGAGCAGAAGCGGCGCATCGCCGAACTCCTCGACCTGGTGGGCCTCCTGGGCCGGGAGAAGGAGCGCGTCGAGGGCTACTCGCGCGGCATGCGGCAGCGCCTCCACATCGCCCGCGGCCTGCTGCACCGCCCCGACGTCCTCTTCCTCGACGAGCCGTCCATCGGCGTCGACCCCGTCGCCGCCCGCGACCTGCGCCGCACCGTCGCCGACCTGGCCGCGGCCGGCACCACCGTGCTGCTCACCACCCACTACATGGCCGAGGCCGACGAACTCTGCGACCGGATCGCCGTCATCGCGGGCGGCCGGATCCGCGCCCTCGGCACCCCCGACAGCCTCAAGTCCCTGGTGCGGGAACGGGACGTGCTGGAGATCGAGGCGTACGGCGTGGACGAGGAGCGGCTCGACCGGCTGCGGCGGGTGCCCGGGGTGCGGGGCGTGTCGGCCGAGGACCGGGGCGCGCTCCAGACCGTGACCGTACAGACCGGCCGGGGTGCCTCCGACCTGCACGGACCCGTGCTCGCCGCCCTGGACGGCATCCGGATCGGGCGGGTCACGAGCCGCGAACCGTCCCTGGAGGACGCCTACATCGCGATCGTCGAGGAGGCGGCGGGCGGCAGCGCGGGCGCCGCCCGGGCCGACGAGGCGGAAGGCCCGGGACCCGGACCCGCCGACGCCCAGGACACCGCGGAGGTGTCCGCGTGAGGCACGTCCTGCGGCTGGTCGTGGTCGGGGTGCGCACGCACGTCTCGTACATGTCGCGCTCCCCGCTCGAGATCACCTTCGCCGTCCTCGTCCCGATCGTCTACGCGACCCTCGCCGTCTACCTGTTCCGCGCCGCGGGCGACCCGGACCGGCTGCTCACCGCCTCCGTCGGGGCCGGACTCATGGGCATCTGGGGCTCGGTGCTCTTCGGCTCGGGCGGGGCGGTGCAGAACCAGCGATGGCTCGGCACCCTGGAGACCCTGGTCGCGGCGCCGACACCGCTCGCGCTCGTCCTGCTGCCGATCACCCTCGCGACGGCCGTGATCGGCACGTACGCGATGGGGGCGACGGTGCTGTGGGGCGTGCTGCTCTTCGGCGTGCCGCTCGACTTCGCGCACCCGCTGCTCTTCCTGGTCGCCGTACCGGTCTGCGTCCTGGCGCTCGGCATGACGGGGCTGTTGCTCGCCGCCACCTTCGTCCTGCTGCGCAACGCCAACGCCCTCGCCAACCCGCTCGACACCCCTGTCTGGTTGCTGTCCGGGCTCCTCGTGCCCGTGACGGTGCTGCCCGCCTGGACCCACCCGATCTCCTGGGCGCTGCCCACCACCTGGGGTGCCAGGGCCGTGCACGCGGCGACCTCCGGCGGGGACGTCGGCCGGCCGCTGCTGACGGCCGTCGCGCTGGGCGCCGCGTACGCCCTGGCCGCCGTCCTCGTCCTCGGCCGTGTGGAGCGCCGGGCGCGCGCCGCGGCCACCCTCGCCCTCACCTGAAAGGCCAGAGAGACATGTTCCGTTTCCTCGGCACCGCCCGGCTCGTCGTCGTCGGCGGGGCGATCTCCTACCGGGCCCTGTTCAACTGGACCACCCCGCCGATGTTCGTCGGAACCCTGCTGGTCGGGCCGCTCCTCCAGGTTTTCTTCTTCGTCTTCCTGGGCAGGGAACTCGGTGTCGCCGACGACCGCTTCCACCTCGTCGGAAACGCCGTCCTCGCAGCTTCCGCCTCCTGCGTGTACGGCGGCACGATGGCCGTCGCGAACGAGCGGCGGTACGGCACCCTCGGGGCCGTCCTGCTCTCGCCCCGGCACCGGATCCCGTTGTGGATCGGACGAGCCCTTCCGTACGTGCTCAACGGGCTGTTCGTCAGCGCCTTCGTGCTCACCACGGCCTCGCTGGTGCTCGGGCTGCCCGTGCCCGCCGGGGCGCTGCCCGGGCTCGGCCTGGTGCTGCTCGTGGCGGCGGGCGCCTGCTCGGCGTTCGGGCTGGCGCTCGGTGCGCTCGGGCTCCGCTTCCGGGACGTGTTCCTCGTCTCGAACGTGGCCGGTTCGGGACTGCTCCTCCTGACGGGCGCCGCCGTGCCACGGGAGACGCTGCCCGCATGGATGCGGACCGCCGGTGACCTGCTGCCGCTCACGCACGCGGCGGACGCGGCCCGCGGGCTGACCGCCGGTGCGGGCCTCGACGGGGCCCTGCTCGGGGCAGAGCTCGCGGTCGGCGCCGGGTGGGCGCTGCTCGCGGTCGTGCTGCTCGGGGTGTTCGAGCGCGGCAGCCGGCGCCGGGCGACGCTCGACACGATGTGACGGGGAGAGCGGTCGACGGCGGGCCACGCCGGACACGGTGTGACGGGGAGAGCGGTCGACGGCGGGCCACGCCGGACACGGTGTGACGGAAGAGACGTGACGTCGGGGGCAGGGGAGGCGGGTGCGGGGGAGCGGGGAGGGGCGAGGCCAGGGGTGGGGGAGGGAGGGGAGGGGAAAAAGAGGGTGAGGAATGGGTCACTACCGGCCATCTTCGTGAAACCGCCCGGGGCGCCCCGCGTCGTTCACCCGGAATTCGCACCCACGACGCCCTGAGGTGCCAGCCTCGGCCCCGGGAGACGAAGAACACCGCACGTGGACGGAACGGGGTACGGGCATGGAGAGCGGGCCGGCGATCTTCGCGGGGGCGGCGTTCACGCTGTTCGGAGGCGTGCTGCTGCTGTGGACCACCGTGCGTTCGCTGCACCGTGAGCCCGTGGTGTACGGGGTCGCCCCGCGCGCCGCGGCCGCGGTGACGGGCCTCTCCGGTGCCGTCTTCCTGGCCCTCGGCCTCTGGTGCTTCGGCCGCCTCTGAACCCCGCCCCGTTCCGGCCCGCGATCCGTCCGGGGACGGCACCGGCCCGGGCGCCCGCCCCGCCCGTCCGGCAGTCCGGGCGGCAGGAATGCCAAAACTCGGGTTACCGTTCGAGTGGCCGTTGCGGGCTTTCGCCGTTTGACACGGGGGCGGGTTGTACCGTCACACTCCGCAGCGACGGGAGCGTCACCGTCCGTGCCGCTGCCGTGCGTGCCAGCGCCGTACGTGCCAGAGAGTGTCGATCCGGAGAGAAGAGCGAAGTTGTCCCCGACCAGCGAAGCCGCACACGGCGGCCGCCGACTCGTCATCGTCGAGTCGCCTGCCAAGGCGAAGACGATCAAGGGCTACCTCGGCCCCGGCTACGTCGTCGAGGCGAGCGTCGGGCACATCCGCGACCTCCCCAGCGGTGCCGCCGAGGTGCCCGAGAAGTACACCGGCGAGGTGCGCCGCCTCGGCGTCGACGTCGAGCACGACTTCCAGCCCATCTATGTCGTCAACGCCGACAAGAAGGCGCAGGTCAGGAAGCTCAAGGAGCTCCTGGCCGAGTCCGACGAGCTCTTCCTCGCCACCGATGAGGACCGCGAGGGCGAGGCCATCGCGTGGCACCTCCAGGAAGTCCTGAAGCCCAAGGTCCCGGTCCACCGGATGGTCTTCCACGAGATCACCAAGGACGCGATCCGCGAGGCCGTCGCCAACCCGCGCGAGCTGAACCAGCGGATGGTCGACGCCCAGGAGACCCGTCGCATCCTCGACCGGCTGTACGGCTACGAGGTCTCGCCGGTCCTGTGGAAGAAGGTCATGCCGCGGCTGTCGGCCGGCCGGGTGCAGTCCGTCGCCACCCGCCTGGTCGTCGAGCGTGAGCGCGAGCGCATCGCGTTCCGCTCCGCCGAGTACTGGGACCTCACCGGCACCTTCGGCACCGGCCGTACCGGTGACGCCTCCGATCCGTCCTCGCTGGTCGCGCGCCTCGCGTCGGTCGACGGCAAGCGGGTCGCGCAGGGCCGTGACTTCGGCGCGGACGGCCGGCTGAAGACCGAGAGCGTCCTCCACCTGGACGAGTCGAACGCGCGGGCCCTGGCGGCCGCGCTCGCCGACACCGCGTTCTCCGTGCGCTCGGTCGAGTCGAAGCCGTACCGCCGCTCGCCGTACGCGCCCTTCCGGACCACCACCCTCCAGCAGGAGGCGAGCCGCAAGCTGGGCTTCGGTGCGAAGGCGACCATGCAGGTGGCGCAGAAGCTGTACGAGAACGGCTTCATCACCTACATGCGTACGGACTCCACGACCCTGTCCGACACCGCCGTCGCGGCGGCCCGGGCCCAGGTCACGCAGCTGTACGGCGCCGACTACCTGCCGGAGAAGCCGCGCGTCTACGCGGGCAAGGTCAAGAACGCGCAGGAGGCGCACGAGGCGATTCGTCCCTCGGGTGATCGTTTCCGCACCCCGGCGGAGACCGGCCTGACCGGCGACCAGTTCCGTCTCTACGAGCTCATCTGGAAGCGGACCGTCGCCTCCCAGATGAAGGACGCCACCGGTAACTCGGTCACCGTGAAGATCGGCGGCCGCGCGGCCGACGGCCGCGACGCCGAGTTCAGCGCGTCCGGCAAGACGATCACCTTCCACGGCTTCATGAAGGCGTACGTGGAGGGGGCCGACGACCCGAACGCGGAGCTCGACGACCGCGAGCGGCGCCTGCCGCAGGTCACCGAGGGCGACGCCCTGACCGCCGACGAGATCACGGCCGACGGGCACGCGACCAAGCCGCCGGCCCGCTACACCGAGGCCTCGCTGGTCAAGGAGCTCGAAGAGCGCGAGATCGGCCGCCCGTCGACGTACGCGTCGATCATCGGCACCATCCTCGACCGCGGCTACGTCTTCAAGAAGGGCACGGCCCTCGTGCCGTCCTTCCTGAGCTTCGCCGTCGTCAACCTGCTGGAGAAGCACTTCGGCCGGCTCGTCGACTACGACTTCACCGCCCGCATGGAGGACGACCTCGACCGCATCGCCCGCGGCGAGGCCCAGTCCGTGCCGTGGCTGAAGCGTTTCTACTTCGGTGAGGTCGAGGGCGGCACCGGCGGCACCGGCACCGGCACCGGCGGCGCCGCCGACGCCGGGAACGGCGACGGCGACCACCTCGGCGGCCTCAAGGAGCTCGTCACCGACCTCGGCGCCATCGACGCCCGCGAGATCTCCTCGTTCCCCGTCGGCAACGGCATCATGCTCCGCGTCGGCAAGTACGGCCCGTACATCGAGCGCGGCGAGAAGGACCAGGAGGGCTACCAGAAGGCCGACGTGTCGACCGAACTGGCGCCCGACGAGCTGACCGTCGAGTACTCCGAGGAACTGCTCGCCAAGCCGAGCGGCGACTTCGAGCTGGGTACCGACCCGGTCAGCGGCCACCAGATCGTCGCCAAGGACGGCCGCTACGGCCCGTACGTCACCGAGATCCTGCCCGAGGGCACCCCGAAGACCGGCAAGAACGCGGTCAAGCCGCGCACCGCCTCCCTCTTCAAGTCGATGGCCCTCGACACCGTCACCCTGGAGGACGCGCTCCGGCTGATGTCCCTGCCGCGGATCGTCGGCACGGACGCCGAGGGCGTCGAGATCACCGCCCAGAACGGCCGCTACGGCCCGTACCTGAAGAAGGGCACGGACTCGCGGTCGCTCACCGAGGAGGAGCAGCTCTTCACGATCACCCTCGAAGAGGCGCTCGCGATCTACGCCCAGCCGAAGCAGCGGGGCCGGGCCGCGGCCAAGCCGCCGCTGAAGGAGCTGGGCAACGACCCCGTCAGCGAGCGGCCCGTGGTCGTCAAGGACGGCCGCTTCGGCCCGTACGTGACCGACGGCGAGACCAACGCCACCCTGCGCACCGGCGACAGCGTGGAGGAGATCACGCCCGAGCGCGGCTACGAGCTCCTCGCCGAGAAGCGGGCCAAGGGACCGGCGAAGAAGGCCGCGAAGAAGGCCCCGGCCAAGAAGGCCCCGGCGAAGAAGACGGCCACGAAGACGGCGGCGAAGACCACCACCGCCAAGAAGACCGCCGCGAAGAAGACCACGACGGCGAAGAAGACGACCACCGCCAAGAAGACGGCGGCGGCCAAGCCGGAGTAGTACCGCACCGCGCCGGACGACGGCGCGCAAGCGCGGACGCACCCGGCGGGCCGGGTGGAAAGCGCGCCGGAACGACCGGGCGGGCCGGGCGGGGAGCCGCCGGACCCGCCGGGCGCGGCGGGCGGAGCCTCGTGGGACGACGGGGGCGGGGACACGGGTCTCCGCCCCCGTCGCCGTACGGTCACAGCCTCGTCCGGATGTTCGGACGGAGGCCGCGGTGAGCGAGGGCGTCCGGATAGGGTGGACGGATGACGCGAGCAGAGCAGCCAGACCGCCTCGGTGATTCCGACGCCGCACTCGTCGCGGATTCCCGGGAACGTGCCGTCAGCGCCCTCTTGCGCCACCAGCCGTTGCGCCGGCTGTGGAGCGCCCACGCGCTCGGCAGCACCGGCGACGTCCTCGCCCTCCTCGTGCTCGTCCTCCTCGGCCTCCAGGCGGCCGTCGCCGAGGGCGCGCTCGGGGGCGGCTACCGGGGGGCCGCGCTCGCCGTGGCCGCCGTCGTCGGCGCGCGCCTGCTGGCCACGGTCGTCTTCGGAGCGGTCCTGCTCGGACCGCTGACCGCGCTGACCGGACCCGGCGGCGCCCTCGACCGGCGCTGGACCATGATCGGCGCCGACGCGGTGCGGATCGCGCTGCTCGTCGTCGCCCCGCTGTGGATCGACTGGACCCCGTCGGCCGCGCTCTGGTACCTGCTCGGCACGGTCTTCGTCACCGGTGCGGCCGAGCGGCTGTGGACGATCAGCCGCGAGAGCGCCGCACCCGCGCTGCTGCCCGCCCCGCCGCTGGAGGGAGCCGCCGTACGGCCGCTGCCCGACCACCTCGGCGCCCTGCGCAGGCTCTCGCAGCGCACCGGCTTCCTCGCCGTTCCGGCCGCGGCCGCCGCCCTGCTCGTCGCGACCCTGATCGGCAACCTGCTCGGCGCCGGACTCGACTGGTTCTCGCTGCACCAGGCCGCCCTCGGCTCGTACGTCGCCGCCGGGCTCTTCGCCGCCTCCGTCGCCGTCGTGTACGCCATGGCGCTGCCCGGCGGCGAGACGCCCCGGCCCCGCTCGCCCCTCGAAGGGCTGCGCCGCCCGTCCGCCGGGAAGGGCACCGCGCCGGACGGGAAGGCCGTGGCCGAGAAGGGCCGTACCGGCGCCCTGCCGCTGCTCGTCCTGACCTGCGCCACCGTCGCCGGGGCCATCGCCGCCGCCGCGTCCGTCGCCGTCCTCCACGCGTACGACCTGGGCGGCGGCCCCGTCACGTACGCGCTGCTCGTCCTGGCCCTCAGCGGTGCCACCGCCGTCGGCATCCGCACCGCGGGCTCCGTCCTTCCCGTGCTGTCCCGGCGCCGGCTGCTGGCCCTGGTCACCGCCGTCACCGGGATCGCCCTGATCGCGATGGGCCTGGTGCCGGACACGGCGACCGTGCTGTTCCTCGCCGTCCTCGCCGGGTACGCCGCCGGGGTCGCCGCGAACACCGGCCACCACCTCGTCGACCAGGAGACCGAGGAGCCCCGCCGGGCCCGGACCACCGAACACCTCCAGGCCACCGCCCGGGTCGGCATGGCCGTCGGCGCGCTCGCCGCGCCGCTCCTCGCCGCCGCGATCGGCCCGCACCGGCTCGCCTCCGGAGACTTCGTCCTCGCGCACGGCGGCGCCGCCTTCACGCTCGTCCTCGTCGGCGCCCTGCTGCTGCCCGTCGCCGCGCTCGTCCTCGCGAAGACCGACGACCGCGCCGGGGTCCCGCTTCGCCGCGACCTGCGCGACGCGCTGCGCGGTTCCGACCCGGTCCAGGCACCCTCGACGACCGGCTTCTTCATCGCCCTGGAGGGCGGCGACGGCGCCGGGAAGTCCACGCAGGTCCAGGCACTCGCCGAGTGGATCCGCGCCAAGGGCCACGAGGTGGTCGTCACCCGCGAGCCCGGCGCCACCCCCATCGGCAAGCGGCTCCGCTCGATCCTCCTCGACGTGTCGTCGGCGGGTCTCTCGAACCGCGCCGAGGCCCTGCTGTACGCGGCCGACCGCGCCGAGCACGTCGACTCCCTGGTCCGGCCGGCCCTGGAGCGGGGCGCGATCGTCCTCTCCGACCGGTACATCGACTCGTCCGTCGCCTACCAGGGCGCGGGCCGCGACCTGTCCCCCACCGAGATCGCCCGCATCTCCCGCTGGGCGACCAGCGGACTCGTCCCGCACCTGACCGTGGTGCTCGACGTCTCCCCGGAGACCGCGCGGGAACGGTTCACCGAGGCCCCCGACCGGCTGGAGTCCGAGCCGCCCGAGTTCCACGCGCGCGTACGGGCCGGATTCCTCGCCCTCGCGGCCGCCGACCCGAGCCGCTACCTCGTCGTCGACGCCGGCCAGGAGCCGGAAGCCGTCACCACCGTCGTACGCCACCGGCTCGACCGGATGCTGCCGCTCTCCGAGGCCGAGGTGAAGGCCGCCGAGGAGGCGCGCCGGAAGGCCGAGGAGGAGGCCCGGCGCCAGGCCGAGGAAGAGGCCGCCCGCAAGGCCGAGGAGGAGCGCCTGGAGCGCGAGCGGCAGGCGCAGCTCGCCAAGCTCCGCGCCGAGGAGGAGGAGCGCAAGCGGCGCGAGGAGGAAGAGGCGCGCCGCCTGGAGGCCGAACGACAGGCGGAGGAGGCCCGCCGCCTGGCCGAGGAGGCCCGGATCGCCGCGGAGCTCGCCGCCGAGGAGGAGCGCAGGCGCCTCGCGGCCGAGGAGAAGGCCCGCCAGGAGGAGCAGGAGCGGCTCCGCAAGGAGGCCGAGGAGGAGGCCCGGCTCCGGGCCGAGGCCGAGGAACGCCGCCTGGAGAAGCAGCGCAAGGCCGAGGAGGCCCTCCTCCGCGCCGAGGAGGCCCGCCGGATGGCCGAGGCCGCCGCCGCCGCGAAGGCCGCCGAGGCGGCCGCGGTGCGGGCAGCCTCGGAGAAGGCCGCCGCCAAGGCCGCGGCCGAGAAGGCGGCCGCGGAACGAGCCGCCGCCGAGCAGGCCGCCGCCCAGCGTGCCGCGGCCACGAAGGCCGCGCAGGAGAAGGCCGCCGTCGAGCGGGCCGAGGCGGTGAAGGCGGCCGCGGGGAAGAAGGCCGAGGCCGAGCGCGTGGCCGCCGAGCAGGCGGCCCGTGCCGCCGAGGAGTCGGCGAACGAGGTCACGGTGGAGACGCCGGTCGTGAAGCCGGCCGAGCCGAAGGTCTCGCCGAACGAGGTCACGGTGGAGACCCCGGTCGTGAAGCCGGCCGAGCCGAAGGTCTCGCCGAACGAGGTCACCGTGGCCACCCCCGTCGTGCGGTCCGAGGCCGACGAGACGGCCGTCCTGCCCCTCGTCCGCGAGACCAGGGACGCCGACGAGACCGCGGTCCTGCCTCCCGTGCGCGACACCGCTCCGGTCCGCCGCCCCCGCGCGGCCGACCCCGCCGACCGGGTCCCGCAGGACATCTTCCGCGACGGGCACGACGACCCGAACGGCGCGAACGACCGCACCCGCGAGCTGCCCCAGCTCGACGAGAACGGCCGGCCCCGCCGCTCCGACTGGGCCGAGGAGACCCCCCTCGACGATCTGCCGACCCTCGCCGACGAGCTGTTCGGTCCGCACGCCGAGGAGGACGACGGCCGCCGCCGCTGACACCCCGGCGCGGGTGCGGCGGGCCTCGTGCCCGGATGGGGGGTGGAGCTAGCTCCACCCCCCATCCGGAAGCCAGCCCCATACCGTCGTGACCTGCGCTTTTCTAGCGTTGTCGGCATGATGACGACAGCAGTGACGGAGAGCGGTGCGGCGGCCCTCGCCCTGGACGGGGTGTCCCGGGCGTACGGAGGAGGCGCACCCGCGCTCGACGGGGTGAGCCTGACCGTGCCGCGCGGCCGGTTCGTGGCGATCATGGGTCCGTCGGGCTCCGGCAAGTCCACGCTGTTGCGCTGTGCCGCCGGCCTCGAACGGCCGACGGCCGGAACGGTACGGATCGGCGGCACCGACCTCGCCACGCTGAAGACCTCCGGTCTCACCCGGCTGCGGCGCGACCGGATCGGCTTCGTCTTCCAGTCGCTCAACCTCGTCTCCGCCCTGAACGTCCGCGAGAACGTCACCCTGCCGCTGCTCCTCGCCGGAGCCCGCGGCGGCCGGGCGCTCGACGCCCGCGCCCTGGCCGGTCTCGACGCCGTGGGCCTCGCCGACCGCGCCGACGACGCCCCCGAGCACCTCTCCGGCGGCCAGCGGCAGCGGGTCGCGATCGCCCGCGCCCTCGTCAACGAACCCGAGGTCGTCTTCGCCGACGAGCCCACCGCCGCACTCGACCCCGTCACCGCCGCCGGCGTCCTCGCCCTCCTGCGCCGCGCCGTCGACGAGCGGGGCCGCACGGTCGTCCTCGTCACCCACGACCCGGTCGCCGCCGCCTGGACGGACGAGGCCGTGTTCCTGGAGCGCGGCCGGCTCGTCGACCACCTCGTCCACCCGGACGAGGCCGGTGTACGGCAGGCCCTGGGCGTCCGCGCCGCGGCCGGGCGGTTCGGGGCGGTGGCGCGATGAGCCGGCTGGGAGACCCCGCGGTCGGTCTGCTCGCCGCCCGGTCCTTGCGGACGCACCGCAAGGCGTGGGCCGCCGTGTTCGCGGCCGTCGCCGTCACCTCCTCGCTGCTCGGCGCCCTGGCCCTCGCCCTCGGCTCCGCCGGGCTCGGCCACGCGCGCGTGGAGCGGTTCGCGGCCGCGCCCGTCGTCGTCGCCGGCGACCAGGAGGTCCGCTGGACGACCGAACCGTGGGGCAGTGAGCCCACCACGACGACCGCGGGCCTCACCGAGCGGGTACGCGTACCGGCCGCCGCCGTCGACGTGCTCCGCGCGGTCCCGGGCGTCCGGGCGGCCGTACCGGACGACACCTTCGCCGTGCGGGAGCCGGCGGACGACACGCTCGCCGTACGGGCGTCGGGGGCGGGTGCCGGTACGCGGGCCGCCGGTACGGCCGCCGGGGCGCGGACCTACACCGGGCGGTCCTGGGAGGCCGCCGCGCTCGCCCCGTACAGGCTGGTCGACGGCCGGGAGCCCCGGGAGGCCGGAGAGGTCGTCGCGGGAGCGGGAAGGAAAGTGGGAACGGGAACGGGAACGGGAACGGGAACGGGAACGGGAACGGGAGCGGGAGCTGGAACGGAGAGCGGACCCGGGGCCGTCGGCGGCGGAACCGAGGCCGGGGGGCGTGGCGGCCTGCGGGTCGGGGACACCGTCGCCGGCCGGACGGTCGTCGGCGTGGCGGACGGCCCGGCCGCGCTGTACTTCACGGCGGGGGAGGCGCGGAGGCTCGCCGGACACCCCGGGGCCGTGGACGCCGTCGGTGTCCTCGGCGAGCCCGGCGTACCGGTGGACACCCTCCACGCGCGCGTACGGGCGGCCCTGGACGCCGCGGGCCTGAAGGACACCGCCGCGGGGCAGCCGCTCCGGGCGTTCACCGGCGACGGCCGGGGCGGTGCCGAGCACCTCGCCGCGCCGCCCGCCCGCATGGACCTCCTCCAGATGCTCGCCGCCATCTCCGGGACGGTCGTCCTCGTCGCCGTCCTGGTGCTCGCCTCCCTGGTCGCCCAGGCGCTCCGGCAGCGCTCCGCCGAGCGGGACCTGCTGCTGTCCGTCGGGGCGACGCCCCGCCAGGTGCGGGCGGCGGCCGGCCGGGAGGTGACCCGGGTCGCGGGGGCGGCGGCGCTGCTCGGCGCGCTCGCGGCCGTACCGGCGTTCCTCGCGCTGTGGTCGATGCTGCGGGGCCGTACCGGAGTCGTCCCCGAGGGCCTCGAACTTCCCGTCCCTCCCTGGCTGTTCGCCGGCGTCCTCGTCGTCGTCGCCGTCGTCGTGGGCATCACCCGGCTCGTCGTCCTCTTCGCGGCACAGCGGCCCGGACGGCCGGGGAAGGGCGGCGTGCGGCGCGCCTTCGGGATCGCGCTCCTCGTGCTCGGGGCGACGGCCGCCGGCACCGCCACCGCCCAGGGCGGCGACGCGGCCGCGGCCGCCGCCGGAGCCTCCACGGTGACGCTGGTCATCGGCTGCGCGCTGCTCGGCCCGTGGATCGCGCGGGCCGCGATGAGCGTCCTGGACCGGCCGTTCCGGTGGTTCGGCGGCGCGCCCGGACGGCTCACGGCGGCCGCGGCGACCGCGCACTCGCGCCGCCTCGGCGCCGCGCTCGTCCCCGTCGTCCTCGTCACCGCCTTCGCGCTGGTGCAGCTCGCGGCCGGCACGACCATGGAACGGGCCGCCGGGGAACAGGCGCGGGCCGCGACCACCGCCGACCTCGCGTTCTCCGGCACGACGGCCGAGCGGGTACGGCGACTGCCGGGGGTGAAGTCGGCCACGGACGTGCTGCGTTCCACGGTCGTCCTGGCCCGTACGCAGGCCGGATCGCCGAGCCTCGACCGGCTTCCCGTCCTCGGCGTGGACGCCGCCGGTCTGGCGGGCACGCTCGACCCGGGCGTCGTCGCGGGAGACCTGGCCGGACTCGGCCGGCCCGGCACCGTCGCGGTCGGCGCGGTCATGGCCGACTCCCTTGACGCCAAGCCCGGTTCGACGGTCGAGCTGCGCTTCGGCGACGGGACGCCGAAGCGGCTTCGGGTGGTGGCCGTCTACGAACGCTCGCTCGCCCTCGGCGAGTTCCTGCTGCCGAAGTCCGAACTGGCCCCGCACATGAGCGATCCGTACCCCGCGCGCGTACTGGCGTCGACGGAATCCGGCTCGACGGACTCGGCGTCCACGGGCTCTCCGTCGGCGGATTCGATGTCCACGGGCTCGGCGGCCACGGGCTCGACGTCCATGGGCTCGTCGTCGGCGGACTCGACGTCCGTGGGCTCGATGTCCACGGACTCGATGTCCACGGGCCCCACGTCGACGGGCTCCCAGCCGACGGGCCTCGCGTCCGCGGGTCTGATCTCGACGGGCGGGTCCGTCGCGCCCGAACAGGTGACGCTTCCCGGGGCCGAGATGAACGGGATCGTGTCGGCCGCCGTGGTCGGTGCCATCGGCGGACTCACCCTCCTCTCGGTCCTCAGCACCCTCGCCCTGATCGGCGCGGGGCGGCGCGGGGAGCTGGCACTGCTTCGCCAGGTGGGCGCCTCCGCCGGTCAGCTGCGCCGGATGCTCGGCCTGGAGGCCGGGTTCCTCACCGCGACGGGACTGCTCGTCGGGACCGTGGTGGCCGCCCTGCCGCTCACGGCCTTCGCCTGGGCGCTGACCGGCGGCCTGCCGTACCTGCCGCCCGGGCAGGCCGGGCTGATCGCCGGGACGGTGGTGGTGACGGTGCTGGTCGGCGTGTTCCTGCCCGGTGCGGGACGCCGGGCGGGGAACTGACCCGGGGCCCGTCAGGCTTCCAGGTACGCCAGCACGGCGAGGACCCGGCGGTGGCCGCCGCCGTCACTCGGCGGCAGGCCGAGCTTCGCGAAGACGTTGCCGATGTGCTTGTGCACGGCCCGCTCGGTGACCACCATCGAGCGGGCGATCGTGCCGTTGTCGTGGCCTTGCGCCATCAGCTCCAGGACCTCGCGCTCGCGGGGCGTGAGGGAGTCCAGGGGGTCGTCGCGGCGACGCGCCAGCAGCTCGGTGACGACCTCCGGGTCCAGGGCCGTACCGCCGGAGGCGACCCGTTCCAGGGCGTCCAGGAACTCGTCGACCCGCCCCACCCGGTCCTTCAGGAGGTAGCCGACGCCCCGCGCGCCGCCGCCCAGCAACTCCGCCGCGTACGTCTCCTCCACGTACTGGGAGAGCACGAGGACCGGCAGGTCCGGCAGCGCCTCCCGCGCCGCGAGCGCCGCCCGCAGCCCCTCGTCGCGGAAGCCGGGCGGCATCCGCACGTCCAGGACGGCCACGTCCGGGCGGTGCTCCAGGAGCAGCGGCAGGATCTCGGGGCCGGTGGCCGCGACCCCGGCGACCTCGTGCCCGGAGGAGGTCAGCAACAGCACCAGGCCCTCCCTCAGGAGGGCGTTGTCCTCGGCGATCACCACACGCACGGAAGCTCCACTTCGATCACGGTCGGGCCCCCTTCGGGGCTGGTCAGACATACGGTTCCGTCGAGTGCCGCCACCCGGCGGCGCATGCCCGTCAGACCGGACCCACCACCTTCCCCCGCCTCGGCCCCGCCCAGGCCCTCGTCCCGCACGCGCACGCGTAGGCCGGTCCGCTCGCGGGCGAGGTCGACGGACGCGCGGTCGGCCCCACTGTGCTTGGCGGCGTTGGTGAGGGCCTCGGCGACGACGAAGTACGCGGCGGCCTCGACGGCGGCGGGCGCGCGGGGACCGTCGTCCCCGTCCCCGTCCCGGTTCTTGTTCTCGTTCCCCGCGCGGTCGGCGAGGCCGGTCACCGAGACCGCGACCTCCAGGCCGCTGCTCGCGGCGAGGGCGCGCACCGCTCCGGACAGACCGCGGTCGGTGAGGATCGGCGGGTGGATGCCGCGCACCACGTGCCGCAGCTCGGTGAGGGCCTCTTCGGCCTGCGTCTGGGCGTCGTCGAGGAGCTTGCGGGCGGTCGCGGGATCGGAGTCGTACGCCCGCCGGGCGAGGCCGATCCGCATGGAGAGCGCCACCAGGCGGGCCTGTGCCCCGTCGTGGAGGTCGCGTTCGATCCGGCGCAGCTCGGCGCCGTGCGCGGCGACCGCGCCCGCCCGGGTGGCCGTCAGCTGCTCGATGCGGGCGGCCAGCGCCGCGTCCCGGGCGGCCGACGGGATCGGCGTGAGCAGCGCGCGCGACCAGTCGGCCGCGAGGCCGGCGAGCCGGCCGATCAGCGGCAGGGCCACCGGCCGCCGCCCCGCGAGCCCGGTCCACACCCCGTCGACCAGTAGCGCGGGCACCCACACGATCAGTGACAGGTACCAGAGGACCGACCCGTAGAGCAGCTGTGCGGCGGCCCACACCAGGTCCCGCCGGGTGCCGGGGTCGGTGACGGCCGTCCGTACGCGCGCGGGGAGCGGCCCTTCGAGCGGCAGATACGCCTCGGGGACGGGCGTCCCGGTCCACGCGGCCGTACGGCGCCGTTCCCAGCCGGCCATCCGTCGCAGCAGCAGCACGCTCTCGGGGAGCACGCCGGCGCCGATGACCGTGGCGGTGAGGAGCGCGGTGAAGAGGGCTACGCCCACCATCAGGTAGCAGAGCAGCGAGATCGCGGCCCCGACCGTGAGGTGGAGCCATCCTCTCGCCGCTTCCTTGATCGCCTCGCGCATGGAGCCAGGGTAGGCGGCCGCCGCGGGGGAGACGGTGGAGCGGGCTACACCCTCGTTCCGGGGGCGGGCACCGCTGTGCGCGGGTCCGCCGCGGGCGAGGATCGAGGAGTCGCCGGCGACCGCCGCCGACCACACCCCGGAACACGTCCGGGTCTCCCTCCCGAGCTCACCCGAGCGCCGGGACCCACCCCCGGGCTCACCGGAGCCCCACGCACTCCACGGAGACATCCCATGCGCGCCCTTCTCTGGCTGCTGCTCGCCGCGAGCGTTCTGGCCAACGTCTACATCGGCACCTTCGCCGACCTGACCGGCGGCCTGCGGATCGCGGGGAGCGTCGGCACCGGCGCGGTCCTGCTCGGCTCGGCGGCGGGCCTGTGGCTCACCCGGCCGCGCGAGGGGGCCCGGCCGTGAGGCGAGGGGCCCGGCCGTGAGGCGAGGGGCCCGGCCGTGAGGCGACAGGGCCCGGCCGTGGGGCGAGGGGCCCGGCCGTGAGGATGGCGGGGTGAGGTGCCCGGCCGCACCGCCGTCCGGCGGGGGCTGTCAGAGGACTGCCCCACAATGGAGTGCGTACCTGAGGAGGGGCAGACATGGCCGTATGGGACGACCTGGTCGGACAGGCGCGGGTCGAGGAGCAGCTCGCCGCCGCCGCGCGGGACGCCGACGCGCTCGTGACCGCCCATGCCGCCGGCGAGCCCGAGCCCGAGGCCTCGAAGATGACCCACGCGTGGCTCTTCACCGGCCCGCCGGGGGCCGGCCGGGAGACCGCGGCGCGGGCGTTCGCCGCCGCGCTGCAGTGCGTGAGCCCCGACCGGGCGCTGGGCGGGGCGCCGGGCTGCGGGTTCTGCACCGGATGCCACACCGCGCTGGTCGGCACCCACGCCGACGTGACCACCGTCAAGGCCGTCGGCGCCGTGGTCCGCGCCGAGGACATGCGCGACACCGTGCGCAAGTCGTACACGGCGCCGGCGAACGGCCGCTGGCAGGTGATCCTGGTGGCCGACGCCGAGCGGCTGAACGAGAAGTCGGCCAACGCCGTCCTGAAGGCCGTGGAGGAGCCCGCCCGGCGAACCGTGTGGCTGCTCTGCGCGCCCTCCCTGGAGGACGTGCTGCCCACCATCCGCTCCCGCTGCCGCCACCTGAACCTGAGCACGCCGTCGGTGGCGGCCGTCGCCGACGTGCTCGTACGCCGGGACGGCATCGAACCGGAAGCGGCGTACGCCGCGGCCCACGCCACCCAGGGGCACGTCGACCGGGCCCGGCGGCTCGCCACCGACGAGCGGGCCCGCGCGCGCCGGGCCGCCGTCCTCAAGGTGCCGCTGCGCGTCGAGGACGTCGGCGGCTGCCTCAAGGCGGCCCAGGAGCTCTTCGACGTGGCGGAGGAGGACGCGAAGCAGCTCGCGGAGGAACTGGACACCAAGGAGACCGAGGAGCTGAAGGCGGCCCTCGGCGTGGCCCCGGGCGGCCGACTGCCGCGCGGCACGGCCGGCGTGATGAAGGACCTGGAAGCGGACCAGAAGCGGCGCAGGACGCGCACCCAGCGCGACAGCCTCGACCTGGCGCTCACCGACCTGACCGGCTTCTACCGCGACGTCCTCGCCCTCCAGCTCCGCACCCGCACCGCCCTGGCCAACACGGACGTGCGAGACGCCATCGAGCGGGTCGCCCGCGCCTCCACCCCCGAGCGGACCCTCCGCCGCATCGAGTCGATCCTCGCCTGCCGCGAGGCACTCGACCGCAACGTGGCCCCGCTGCTCGCCATGGAGGCGATGACCCTGGCGCTGCGCGACTAGAGGGTGCCAGAGCGGCCGGGCCCGTGGTGTGGCCTCATCCCGGGGCCTCTCCGGCAGATCGCGCCCGGGGGTGTCCGGCAGGTCACGCCCCGGGGTGGGGGAAGCGCGATTGGACACGGTGCGTACTCGTCCGGATACGCTCCGGGGATGGACTCCAGGCGTTTGCTCCGCACGTCCGCAACGGCCCTCGCGGCCGCCGGACTGATCCTCTCCGGTTGTACGGGCGGAAGCGACGCCGCCGCCTCCCGGAGCACCCCGACGGGCCGCGCCTCCGCCGGCTCCGCCGCGGCGCCCGAGGCCGCGGCGCTGAAGAAGTACTACGGGCAGAGGCTGACCTGGCGCGACTGCGGCGTCACGGACTTCCAGTGCGCGACGCTGCTCGCGCCGCTCGACTACGCGAAACCGGAGGCCGGGGACGTCAAGCTGGCCGTCTCGCGGGTACGGGCCACCGGCCCCGGGAAGCGGCTCGGATCGCTCCTGGTCAACCCCGGCGGGCCGGGCGGCTCGGCCGTCGGCTACCTCCAGGGGTACGCGGGCATCGGCTACCCCGCACCCGTCCGCGCCCGCTACGACATGGTGGCCGTCGACCCGCGCGGAGTCGCCCGCAGCGAGCCGGTCGACTGCCTGACGGGCCCGCAGATGGACGCGTACACACAGGTCGACCAGACACCCGACGACATGGCCGAGGTCAACGCGCTCAGCGCCGCCTTCAAGGAGTTCGCGGCCGGCTGCGAGAAGAAGTCCGGCGCGATCCTCCCGCACGTCTCCACCGTCGACGCGGCCCGCGACATGGACATCCTGCGGGCGGTGCTCGGCGACGAGAAGCTCACGTACGTGGGGGCGTCGTACGGCACCTTCCTGGGCGCCACGTACGCCGAGCTCTTCCCCGCCCGGGTCGGCCGCCTCGTCCTCGACGGCGCGATGGACCCCTCGCTCCCCGCGGTCGACCTGAACCGCGACCAGACCGCGGGCTTCGAGACCGCCTTCCGCGCCTTCGCCGCCGACTGCGTCCGCAAGCCGGACTGCCCCCTCGGCACCGGGTCGGTCGCGGCGGCCGGCCAGGCGCTCAGGTCCTTCTTCCGCGACGTCGACGCCAAGCCGGTGCCCACCGGCGAGAGCCGCGCGCTCGGCGAGTCGCTCGCCACCACCGGCGTGATCGCGGCGATGTACGACGAGGGTGCCTGGCCCCAGCTGCGCGAGGCCCTCACCCGGGCCATCGGCGGCGAGGGCTCGAACCTCCTCGCCCTCGCCGACAGCTACTACGAGCGCGAGGCGGACGGCACTTACGCCAACCTCATGTTCGCCAACGCCGCCGTGAACTGCCTCGACCTCCCGCCCGCCTACGCCGCCCCCGCCGACGCCGGCAAGGCCGTCCCCTCCTTCGAGAAGGCCTCCCCGGTCTTCGGCGCCGGCCTCGCCTGGGCCGCCCTCAACTGCACCTACTGGCCCACCCCGCCCACCGGCCGGCCCCACCGCATCACCGCCGACGGCGCCGCCCCGATCCTCGTCGTCGGCACCACCCGCGACCCCGCCACCCCCTACCAGTGGGCCCGCTCCCTCGCCGACCAGCTCTCCTCCGGCACCCTCCTCACCTACGACGGCGACGGCCACACCGCCTACGGCCGCGGCAGCGACTGCATCGACACCGCCATCAACACCTACCTCCTGGAAGGCACCCCTCCACAAGACGGAAAGCGCTGCTCATAGCCCCGCCCCCCGCCCCGTCCGCCACCGATCCGACCCTGGTCAAAGCACCCTCGGAAACTGTGTAGACTTGGCGACGCTGCTGCACCCACCATGGGTCCACACAGCACGCCGCCTTAGCTCAGTTGGCCAGAGCAACGCACTCGTAATGCGTAGGTCTCGGGTTCGAATCCCGAAGGCGGCTCGGAATTACCCCAGGACTCACTCGCCGTGACCTGGGGTTTTTTCATTCACCGGATGCGTCGGCGCCGTCGAGCGCGGGACGAGCCGGCGGCGTGGTCAAGGGCGGTCTGCGCGAGGACGTCGCCCTTGATGACGTCGTCGTCGAGGTCGTCCAGGCCGGCCCGGTAGGCGTCCAGGGCTCCGAGGCCGGTGGCCATGTCGAGCTGGGCGCACAGGTGGGCGAAGTCGGCCATCCGCAGGTCGGTGGGGATCCGGACCTGGGCGGCGCGGACCTTGACGGTGAGGTCGAGCAGGGAGCCGAGGACGACCGGCAGGATCTCCGCGAACTCCGCCCACCACTCGGCCTCGGCGCGCCACGCGCGAGGGCGTTCCAGGCGCAGCGGGAGGAGGCGTTCGGCGAGGTCGGGGCGGATGACGCCGTAGGAGAACGGCCCGGTCGCCCGCCTTGAAGCAGGCAACCGGGCCGGGGCGTAGGCGGTCGTTACTTCACGACGACCTTGCCCTTCATCATCGAGATGTGCCCGGGGAAGGTGCAGAAGAAGGAGTAGTCCCCGCCGGCCTCCAGCTTGGAGGTCTCGAACGTGACGGAGGTTTCCTTCTCCGGAGCTCCGATCATCGCGGTGTAGGCGATGATGGCCGCGTTGTCCTTGTTGATGTAGTCCTTTTCGAGCCCCTGGCTCATGCCCTCGGTGGCGATGGCCTGCATGTCGGCCGTCTTGCTGATGACCAGGTTGTGACCCATCACGTTCTTCGGCAGGTTGCCGGAGTGGGTGAGGCGGATCGTGAAGTCCCTACAGCTCTTGTCGATCGTGATCTCTTTGGTGTCGTAGCTCATCTGATCCGTGGAATCGACGGTTGCCGAGCAGTCGGCCATGGCTCTCCTTCGAGGTGTTCTTGCCGCAGGTACAGCTGGTCAACAGCCGGATCCTTCAGGGAGACACGTTCAACGGGCGATCTCAGCCGCGGTCTCACTCCTCGCTCCGTCCGCAGGTGTCCGCCGGCGTCCGCCGTTGGCCGCGAAGACCCCTGACCAGCGGTGCAGCCACCTGGGCGGACGTCCACGGATGCCCCGGAACGAGATCGGACAACTCGTATGCGGAGGGCTCGGGTTCGAATCCCGAAGGCGGCTCGTCTGGAACCCCGGGTCGGACATGGTCCGGGCTGGGGCTCTTTCAGGTGCGGAGGGCGGTGGTCTCCTGTTGGGCGAGGAGGTAGCCGGCCTGGAAGCGGCTGTCGGCGCCGAGGGCGGACATGACGTCGGCGACGTGGCGGCGGCAGCTGCGGACGGAGAGGCCGAGGCGGCGGGCGATGGCGGCGTCGGTGAGGCCTTCGGTGAGGAGGCGGACGATGGTCTGCTTGAGCTCGTCGGAGATGTCCATGATGGTCTGGCGGTCCCATTCGGTCTCGAAGGGGAGGGCTTCGAGCCAGAGGCGCTCGTAGGCGCCGGTCATGAAGGCGACCACGTGCGGCTCGCGGATCAGGACGGCCGCCTGGGGGTCGTCGGGCACCGGGATGACCGCCGTGGCGCGGTCGAAGACGATGAGGCGCATGAACTCGTCGTCGAGGGTGCGGACCTGGGCGCCGAGCCGGCCGACCCGCTCGACGTAGGCGCAGGTGCCGGCGGAGAAGCGGGCGGTGTGCTGGTAGAGCATGCGCATGCGGACGCCGCGGCGCAGGAGTTCCTCGTCGCGGGCCACGGCCTCCTCCAGGACCTCGGCGCGGCGGCCACCGCCCGGCTGGGCGGTGAGGACCTCGCGTTCGCAGGTGCGGCCCAGTTCGGTGATGGCCTCCCGTACCGAGCGGAGGTCGGTGAGCAGCTCGACGGACTCCGTCTGCCGCAGGTGGGTGAGGCGGCGCAGGTGTGACTCGTAGAGCGGCATGAACGCCATCAGCTGTTCGCGGCTGCGTTCCATGTGCCGGCG
The DNA here is from genome assembly GCF_056436715.1 of Streptomyces sp. NPDC043176. Lineage (NCBI taxonomy): Bacteria > Bacillati > Actinomycetota > Actinomycetes > Kitasatosporales > Streptomycetaceae > Streptomyces > Streptomyces sp. NPDC043176. The sequence goes on along the minus strand of NZ_JBWKCA010000012.1, from coordinate 115,052 downwards.
GCGGGCGCGCATCTCGCGTTCGAGCGGCCCGAGGGTGCGCTGGACGGCCTCGTCGGGTGCGACGGGCAGCACGGCGCGTTCCGGGGTGCGGCGCAGCAGCCCCATGTCGAGGAGGGCGGAGACGGCGGACTCCACGCGGGCGAGGGGGAGTTGCAGCTCCTCGGCCAGCTCGGCGGGGTGCGCTGCCGGCCGTGCCGGGTCGCGGTCGAGGACGCGGCCGTAGACGCGGGTCAGCGGGTCGTCGTCGGCGGTGGTGGCAGCCGGTCCTTCGGCGGCGGGTGGGGTCGGGAGAGCGGTGTCCGGGTGGGTCTCCCGGACCGTTCGAGTGCGGCCGGAGCCGTGCCTTCGGTCGGTTATCGACACTTTGTCCCCCGTTTGTCATGGCGTCCTGTTGCTGCCATGCAGGCTCATGAGCCATGCGGTCGGACCCATAGGCATGCAGTCGCGGGATACGTTCATCCCACCGCCCAGAAGGTCAAAGCGCACCAAGCTCGCACAGCCCGTGAAGCGCGCAACCCGCCACAGACCATCACGACCTCCTCGTGACCTCCTCGCGGCGTCCTCGCGACGCCCCCTCGCGGAAAGAGAGCACCCGACATGAAGCGGCGGATGCGCAGCAGCCTCCTCGCCACCACGCTGATCACCGGCCTCGCGGGTCTGGCCGCCGTCACCGCGACCCAGGCCGTCGGCGGCACCCGCGCCGACGACACCGGGTGGGGCGCGAGCGTCCTGAGCGGCACGTACGGCGCCGACGGCACCGGACGGGGCGCGCCGGTCGCCGGCGCCGGCACCCACGACACCGGCTGGGGATGACCCCGTGACCCTGCTCGACTGCACCCTGCGCACCGGCGGGCAGCTCACCGGCGGCTCCGTACCGCCCGCGCTGGCCGCCGACTACCTCGCGGTCTGCGCGCGGATCGGCGTCGACGTCGTCGAGCTGGGCACCGTCCACGACCCCGCCGGCCCCGGAGCCCCCTTCGGCGAGCTGCTGCCGGTCCCCCTTCCCGACGACCACGACGAGCGGTACGGGCCGCGCTTCTCCGTCCTGCTCGACACGGCCCTGCTGCCCGTCACGGACAGCGCGGCCACGGCGGCCGCCGGCCGGATCGCCGAGGCGCTCGCCGCCGGCTCCGTCCCCGTCGGCCTGGTGCGGCTCGCCGTCCGGTACGACCGGGTGGCCCGCGCCGCCGCTCCGCTGCACCGCCTGAGGGAGGCCGGGCTCGGCGTCTGTCTCTTCCTCACCGACATCGACCTCGCCTCCTACCGCGAACTCGACCGCTGTCTCGGCGAGGCCGCGGCGCTCGGCCCCCTCGACGCCGTGTTCCTCGTCGACTCGCTCGGCTCGTTCCGCCCGGAGCGGGTCATCGAACTCGTCCAGTCGACCCGGGCCGCCGTCACCGCCCCCGTCGGCATCCACGCCCACGACAACCAGGGCTTCGCCCTGCACAACACCGTCGTCGCCGGCAGCGCCGGAGCCACCTGGCAGGACACCGCCGTCCACGGGATCGGTCCGGGCGCCGGAATGACCCGAACCGAGCAGCTGCTCGCCCTGCTCGGCGCCGCGCCCGCCGACCTCACGCCCCTGCTCGCGCTCATCGCCGCCCATGTCGCCCCGCTGAAGCGGCGGTACGGGTGGGGGGCCGGGCCCCGCCAGGTCATGGCCGGCCTGGCCCGCATCCCGGTCTCGGCGGTGCGGGGACTGGACCAGCACGCCGGCCCCTGAGCCGACGGGCCTCCGGCCCCTGAGCCGACGGGCCCCGGCCCCTGAGCCGACGGGCCCCGGCCCCTGAGCCGACGGGCCCCGGCCCCTGAGCCGACGGGCCCCGGCCCCTGAGCCGACAGGCCCCCGGCCCCGGCGGGCTCCGTCCTCTCGTCCCGTCCTTCGTCCCTCCCGGCAGCGTCGCCGTGCCCCGCGTCGCCGTGCCGCGATGCCCCCTGCCCGTCGTCGTCGCCGCCGTCGCCCGTCCGAGGAGACCCGTATGCCCTTCACCGCGCCGATCCCGCCGCCGGGGGAACAGCCCCTCGCCCCGACCCCGTACCGCGACCTCCCCCGAGACCCCGGAGCCGCCGCCGTGGCCAACCGCTTCCGCATCGACCGCAGTTCCGCCACGGAGGAGTTCGGGCTCGCCTGTCAGCGCCTGATCCCGTGGCCGGGCGGGGAGGCCGAGACGCCGGTCGGCGCGATGGCCTGCTTCCTCCGGCCCGGCGGGGACTCCGACCCGGACTGCCACAACCAGGACGAGGTCATGATCATCCTGACCGGCGTCGGCGCCGTGACCCTCGACGGCGCGCTCGAACCGCCCTTCCGCGCCGGCGACATCGTCGTCCTGCCGCGCAACCAGGAGCACGTCGTCCACAACACCGGCGACACCGAGCTGAGCTGGGTCTCCCTCTACTGGCCCCTGCGCGAGCCCGCCCTGCCGACCGACAGCACCGACGACCCGGACAGCACCTCCAGCACGGACAGCACCGACGACACGGACAGCACGCACAGCAACGCCAGGACCGACACCACCGACACCACGGGCAGCACCGACGACACCGACGAGAACAAGGAGGTTGCCGCATGAGCGACAACGTGACGGACGAGACGACCCGGACGGCGCAGTGGATCACCGCCACCCCGCCCACACCCAACGGCGACCTGCACATCGGCCACCTCGCCGGCCCCTACCTCGCCGGTGACGTCCTGCGCCGCTTCCTCGCCGCCGAGGGCGACGGCCCCGTGCGTTACACGACCGGCCTCGACGACCACCAGAGCTACGTCCCCGTCCGCGGCATCAACGACGGCGGCCGCAAGGGCGAGGAGGTCGCCGACGGGTACGGCGCCTCCATCGAGTCCGTGTGGAGCCGGGCCGGCGCCGAGTTCGACGCGATCGTCCGCCCCCGCCGTGACCTCGGATACCGGACGGCCGTCCAGGAGTTCTTCCAGCGCCTGTACGACGCCGGGCACATCGTCGCCCGCACGAAGCCGCTGCCGTACTGCACCGGCTGCGAGCGCTGGCTGTACGAGGCCTACCTCAAGGGCGACTGCCCGCACTGCGGCTCCGGTTCCAACGGCAACGCCTGCGAACCCTGCGGCCGCCCCAACGACTGCGCCGACCTGGCGAACCCGGTCTGCACCGGCTGCGGTGCCACCCCCGAACTCCGCGACTGCGAACGGCTCTACTTCCCGCTCGCCCCCTGGGAGCAGCAGCTCGCCGACTTCTGGGACCAGGTCGACATGCCGCCGCACCTGCGGTCCCTGTGCGAGTGGATGCGGACCGAGGGCCTCCCCGAGATCGCCGTCAGCCACCCCTCCGAGTGGGGCGTGCCGGTACCGGTCGCCGGCTTCACCGAGCAGCGGATCTACGTCTGGTTCGAGATGGCACCCGGCTACCTCCTGGAGTGGACCGGAGCCGGCGGCACCGGTCCCGCGCCCGCCCCGGTGCAGTTCTTCGGCTTCGACAACGGCTACTTCCACGCCCTGCTGTTCCCGGCCGCGTTCCGGGCGTACGACCCCGGGATCGCGCTGCCGCGGGCGTTCGTGGTCAACGAGTTCTACCGGCTGGAGGGGCTGAAGTTCTCCACCAGCCGGCGCCACGCCATCTGGGCGCACGAGGAACTCGCCCGCACGAGCGCGGACGTCCTCCGCTACCACGTCCTGGCCGACCGGCCCAACGGCCGCCAGACCAGCTTCAGTTCCGCGGCGCTCGAGATCAGCCGCGCACGGCTCGCCGACCGCTGGGACGGCTGGCTCGGCCGCCTCCTCACCGCCGTCGCCGAGGAGTCGGACGGCGTCGCCCCCGCCGAGGCGCCGCGGGGCCCGGAGTGGGAGCGGCTCCGCTCCCGGCTCGCCGGGACCGTCGGCCAGCTGAGGGAGGCGTACGGCGTCGAGGGGTACGACGCGCGGCGCGCGATCGCGCTGCTCGACGAGATCGTCGGCCTCGCCGAGGACTTCGGGTACGTGACCGGCTTCGAGCGGGAGCGTCCGGACGGCGGCCCCGCGCACCGCGCCGCCCTCGCCGCCCAACTCGCGGTCGCCGCCGCCCTGTCGGCCTGGGCCGCGCCTGCCCTGCCGTACGGCTCCGCCCGGCTCGCCGACCTCCTGGCACTGGCGCCCGAGCCCCGGCGGGTGGACGTCGGCGCCCTGGCCCCCCTCGCCCCGGGGACGCCGGTGGGGGCCTGGCCCGGGGCGGTCTTCAGTGCCTGAGTTCCTGTGGGACGCCGAGGCCGGGATCGACGGGGGTGCCGGGACCGACGACGGTGCCGGGACCCACGGTGGTGCCGGCACCGCGGACACGGCCTCGGGCCCGATCGAGACCGAGGCCGTGTCCGGGGACGCGGCCGCGGTCGTCACCCCCGGCGGCGTCGTGTCCGCGCTCGGCACCTGGGCCGGAGCGGTCACCGGCCTGCGGTCCGCCGAGGCCGAGGCCGCGGCGGACGCGCTGCCGCACGCGGCGGTCGTCGGCCCGTTCTCCGGCGAACGGGCCGCCTGGGGAGAACACCTGGAACGGGCGGCCGCCCACTACGGGTCGGCCGTCACCTGGGAGCTGTACGACGACCGGGGCGAGACCGAGACCGCCCGGCAGATCGCCGAGGCCGTGGTCGCCGAAGGCCGGCACACGCTGGTCATCGGGCACTTCAACAGCTCCGGCGCGCGGGCCGCGCTGCCCGTCTACCGGGCCGCCGGGCTCCCCGTCCTGCTACCGCTCGCCACCACCCCCGACCTGCTCGCGGACAGCGCCGGCACCATCCTGCGCTGGTGCCCGGACGACCGCGCCCAGGCCGCCGACCTGCTGGCGGCCGTACGGGCCGCCGGGCACACCCGGATCGCCGTCGTCCACGACGGCACCGGGTACGGGGAGCGCCTCGCCGGCCTCGTACGCGAACCCCGCGTCGCGCCCCCCGCGCGCCCCGCCCTGCCGTCGGGCGCCGTCGTCTCGGACGGCAGCGGTCCGGCGACGGGCGCGGTGGCGGTACCGGCGGGACTGACGGGGATGCCCGACGGGGCGGGCGCGGCGGCGGGGACCGGTGTCGCCGAGCTCACCAGCCCCACCAACCTTGTAGGACCCACGGACCTCATAGGGCCCACAGACCTCATAGAACCCACGGACCTCATAGAACCCACAGACCTCGTAGGACCCAACAGCCTTACCGAGAGCGCGGGCGAGCGCGAGCCCGAGGGCACGGGTCGGCCCGAGACGGGGGTCGTCGCGCGGATCACCGCGCTCGTCGTGTGCGGCACCCATGTGGGGGCCGCGCGGATCGGGCGGGAGTGGCGGGCCGCCGGGTTCGCCGGGGCGTTCTACTTCACCGACGACTGCGCCGTGGACGAGTTCGCCGCGCTGCTCGCCGAACCCGCCGGGCTGCCGGCGACCCACGTGGCCCGGATGCGCGGAGGCCCCGAGACGCACGTGGACGCGGCGTTCGCCGCCGCCACCGAAGCGCTCACCGAGGACCCGGGGCGGACCGGACGCACCCTGCTCGCCGCCGTACGGGCCCACGCCGACCGGGGATTCACGGCGCGCGGGGAACCGGAGGCCGGGAGCGTCGGATGGGACCTCGTGCCCGTGCCGGCCGCACCCCGCACCCCCGCCCCCGGGCACGCCCGCGGCCGGGCCTACGACGTGATCATCGTGGGCGCCGGAGTCGTCGGCGCCGCCACCGCGTCCGTACTCGCCCGGCACGGCGCACGGGTCGCGCTCGTCGCCCCCATGGACGGCGGCCGGGACCACGCCACCGCCATGTCCGGCGGGCTCGTGCGGTCCTACGAGCCGGACCCGTACCTGCGCGGGCTCGCGCTGCGCAGCCACCAGCTCGCCTGGGGGCCGGCCGCGCTGGCACCGGGGCCGTACGGCTTCACGACCACCGGGTCGCTCGTCCTCTGCGGCGACGCCGACCTGGAGCAGGCCCGCAAGGGCGTAGCGGAGCTCAACGGGGCGGGCGTGCCCGCCGAACTCCTCGCGCCCGACGAGATCGGGGCACGCTTCCCCGGGCTCTCCGTCGACGGCATCACCGCCGCCGTCTGGGAACCCGAGGCCGGTTACGCCGACCCGCCCCGCACCGCCCGCGCCTACCGCGACCGCGCCCTCGCCCACGGCGCCAGGCTGCTGCCCGCGCTCGTCCGCGAACTCGTCGCCCCGCCCGGGGCCGACCGGGTCCGCGTCCTCCTCGAACCCGGCGGGCCCGTCGAGGCGCGCGCCGTCGTCCTCGCCGCCGGCGGCGGCACCGGCGACATCGCCGGGCACCGGCTCAGCGGCGCGGACGCCGGACGCACCAAGAGCATCCGCTACGGCTTCTTCCACCACCCCGCCACGGCCGGCCTGCCGACCGTCGTCGACCTGGTGACCGGCGTCTGGGGCCGGCCGCAGCTCAGCGGAGAAGCGGCCGGCGGGTACATGGCCGGGCGACCCGTCGACGAATGGGACGTACCCCCCGGGGGAGACGACACGCTCACCGACGAGCATGTGGCGTACATCCGCCAAGGGGCCGCCGTCCGCTGGCCCTGGCTCGCCGACCCCGCCGCCCGCTTCCTCGCCGGGCGCCAGGGCGTCGACCTCTACACCCCCCACTCCCGCCCCCACCTCGGCCGCTCCCACCCGGGCAGCCGCGTCGTCCTCGCGACGGGGTGGTCGGGGGCGGGTTTCAAGACCGCGCCGGCGGCGGCCGAGCTTGCCGCCGCCGAAGCCCTGGAGGTCCTCACGGGCCTCTGACCCCGCGCCCCCGGTCGTGGGCCTGCGGCCCCCGGCGCCCCGCCGGTTGTGGGCGCCGCCGCCGGGCCTGCGGCGCCTCGCCCGCTGGTTGTGGGCGACTGTTCCGCTGGGGCGGAACGATTGCCCACCACGGGGTGGGCGGGGTGGGTCGCGCTGGCAGGACGAAGGCCCACAACGGGGTGGGCCGGGTGGTGAGTTGGTGGAAGTCGGATGGGGAGGTGGCGGTGTGACGGATGTGGTGGCTCGGCCGGAGACGGTCGAGGGAGGACGTGGGGGGCTCGGCGTCCGGGCCCTGGTGGTGTTCTACGTGAGCAGCCTGGTGGGGACCGGCATCCTGCTGGTGCCGGGCCTGACGGAGCGGCAGGCGGGCCCCGCCGCGCTTCTCGCGTGGCTGGCGCTCGCGGTGAGCTCGTACCCGTTCGCGAGGTTCTTCGCCGAGATGTCGGCGTGGCGGCCGGACGCGTCGGGGCTCGCCGCGATGGTGGAGGCGGGGTTCGGCCGGCGGCCGGGGCGGGCGGCGGGACTGCTGCTCGTGACGACGTACGTGATCGGGAACCCGGTGATGGGCATCGTCTCGGCCCGGTGTCTGCTGGGTCTGCTCGGGGAGCCGGACGGGCCGGTGTATCCGCTGGCCATCGGGTTCATGGTGGTGTCGGCCGCGTTCACGCTGCTGGGTCTCACGGCCGGGGCGCGGGTGCAGGCGGCGGCGCTGGTCGTGCTGGTGACCGGGCTCGGCGGGGCCGTGGTGCTGGCGGGGCCGCGCTTCGACGCGGGGGAGTACACGCCGTTCGTCACGCACGGCTGGGGCGGTGTCGGCATCGCCGTGGTGACGGCGTTCTTCTCCTTCCTGGGCTGGGAGAACGTCTCGACGCTCGCCGAGCAGGTCGACGACCCGGCTCGCAGCTACCGGCGGGCCATCCGCTGGGCGGTCCCGATCGTGGGGCTGCTGTACGCGGCGGTGACGGCCGCCTATCTGGCCGTCCCCGGCGACGAACCGGTGGTCATCACGGCCCTGTTGGGTGCTTCGCTCGGCGAGGAGGGCGCGTTCGCCGGCGACCTGCTCGCCCTGGGGCTCGCGGTCGTCGCCACGAACGCGTGGGTCCTGGGCGCGACGCGGGTCGTCAGGGCCGCCGCCCGCGAGCGGATCCTGCCGGGGTTCCTGGCCGAGCGCCCGGTGCCGGCCACGGTGGCGCTGGCCTGCGCCTACGCGGCCGTGCTCGGCGGGCTGACCCTCGCCGGGACCGGCGAGGAGCTGGTGCTCGTCGTCACCAGCAGCGCCTTCCTGCTCCTGTACGTGGCGGCCGCGGCGGCCGCCCTGAGGGCGCGTGGCACCGGGCGCGCGCTGCGTGTGACGGCCGTCGTGACCCTGCTGATCGCGGCCGTGTTCCTGTCCTTCGCCGGTACGGGGCTGCTGTTCGCCCTGGCTCTCGCCGCCGTCTGCGTCGCGCTGACGGCCGGCCGTACCCGTACGTCCTGAATCCGCTTCCCCGACCCGAAAGGTCCTCCTCCATGAACACGAACGAGACCACCCCCGTCTACGACGTCGTCGGCGTCGGCTTCGGGCCCGCCAACCTCGCCCTCGCGATCGCCATCGAGGAGCACAACGAGCAGGCCGCGCCCGGCGAGGAGCTGACGGCGGTCTTCCTGGAGAAGCAGCCGGGCTTCGGCTGGCACCGGGGCATGCTCATCCCGGACGCCACCATGCAGGTGTCGTTCCTCAAGGACCTCGCGACGATGCGCAACCCGGTGAGCCGGTTCGGCTTCGTGCCGTACCTGCACGACCGGGGCAGGCTGGTCGACTTCATCAACCACAAGGCGCTGTTCCCGACCCGTGAGGAGTTCCACGACTATCTCCAGTGGGCCGCCAACGGCGTGGACCACATGGTCCGTTACGGCCTGGAGGTGACCGCCGTCCGTCCCGCCGACCGGCCGGGCCGGGACGGCCCCGTCGTCGAGGTCGACGTCGCCGCGCTGGGCGGCGCGGGCAGCGGCGCCGACGCGGAGGCCGTCACCTACCGGGCGCGGAACCTGGTCATCGGCACCGGTCTCGTGCCCCGGCTCCCGGAGGGCGTCGAGTCCTCCGAACGCCTCTGGCACAGCGGCGAGTTCCTGCACCGCCTCGCCGCGCTGCCGACCGGGAACCCGCGCCGGTTCGTCGTCGCCGGGGCCGGGCAGAGCGCCGCCGAGATCGCGGACCACCTGCACCGGACGTACGAGGGAGCCGAGGTCGTCGCCGTGCACACCCGGTACGGGTACAGCCCGGCCGACGACAGCCCGTACGCGAACCGGATCTTCGACCCGGAGGCCGTCGACCTCTACCACGGCGCCGATCCCTCGGTCCGCCGCACGCTGATGGACTACCACCGCAACACCAACTACGGCGTGGTCGACATGGACCTCATCGAGGAGCTGTACCGCCGCTCGTACCAGGAGAAGGTGCGCGGCGAGCAGCGGCTGCGGATCCTCGGCGTCACCCGGCTCACCGAGGTCGAGGAGGGCCCCGACGGCGTCCGCGTCGAGGTGCGGAACCTGGCGACGGGCGAGACGGAGACGATGACGGCCGACGCCGTCGTGTACGCCACCGGCTACAGCGAGCCCGACCCCACCCGGCTGCTCGGCGAGCTGGACTCCGCCTGCCTGCGCGACGAGGACGGCCGGCTGCGGGTCCGCCGCGACTACCGGGTGGAGACCGTGCCGGAGGTGGAGGCCGGGATCTATCTGATGGGCGGCACCGAGCACTCGCACGGCATCACGGCCAACCTGCTGTCGATGGCCGCCGTACGGGCCGGCGAGATCTGCGAGTCCCTTGCGGGGCACCGCCGTTCCGACAGGCGGGCGCCGGTGGCGGTGAGGGGCTGAGACCCCGTACAACACCTGCACACCGGTATTCGGAGCGAGAGGGAACCATGAGCACCACCACCGCCACTCCCGACGACCAGCTGGCCGTCACCGAGCGGACCCGGCTGCGCCGCATGCGGGAGAAGGGCAGCCACCGCCGCGCCGACCTGGACGCCGTGCTCGCCGCGGGCTTCCTCTGCCATCTCGGCGTCACCGTCGACGGGACGACGATGGTGGTGCCCACCGCGTACGGCGTCGACGGCGACCGGCTCTACCTGCACGGGTCCGTCGCCAGCCGGAGCCTGGTCCAGGCGCCGGACGCCACCGTCTGCGTCACCGTCACCCACGTCGACGGACTCGTCCTGGCCCGGTCCGTCTTCGAGCACGGCGTCAACTACCGCTGCGCGATGGTCTACGGCGTCCCCCGGCTCGTCACCGACCCGGAGGAGAAGCTGCGCGGGCTGCGGGCCCTCACCGAGCAGAGCTCCCCGGGGCAGTGGGAGTACGTGCGGCAGCCCAGCCGCAAGGAACTGGCCGCGACCTCCGTCCTCGCGCTCGACCTCACCGAGGCCTCGGTGAAGACCCGCAGCGGCCCGCCGGACGACGGCGACTCCGAGGACGCCGCGCTGGGCCTGTGGGCGGGGGTCCTCCCGGTGGTGACCACGTTCGGCGAGCCCGTCACCGACCCCGTCCTCCCGGCGGACTTCGCCCCGCCGGCCCACATCGCCTCCCGCGCCGGCAGCCCTGCCGACGCCGTCCGCTGACCCGTCCGCCCGCCGCCCTCAGGCAGGCGCCCTCAGGCAGACGCCTTCAGGCCGACGCGCGCTCGTCCGGCAGTTGGAGGTCCAGACGGCTGAGGTGCTCCACGTCGGCCAGCAGGTCGACCGAGGTGATCAGACCGTGGAGCACGGTGAAGCCGAGGACGGTGACGGCGGGGACGTCGTCTCCCGCGGAGGCGCCGGTGCCGCGTGCGTCCGCCGTGAGTGCCCCGGGGTCGCCGACCACCAGGCCCGCGGCCCCGTCCACCAGGGCCGGGCGGGCCGATCGGGCCTGTCGGGCGACGACGCGGGCGACCGCCGGTGCTCCGTGCGCGGGCGTCGCTCCGGTGCGTACGGCGCCGGCGTCGGCCCGCAGCACCACGTCCGGGTCGAGGAGGGCCAGGAGGGCGTCGTGGTCGTGGGTCCGGGCGGCCGCCAGGAGGGAGGCGACGACCTCGCGGCCGCGCCCGGGATCGGGCTGCGGCATCTCCTCGGCGCCGTGCACGCGGTGGCCGGCGCGGCCGGCCAGCTGCCGGGCGGCGGCGGGGGAGCGGTCGAGGATCGCGGCGATCTCCTCGTACGGCACGGTGAACAGGTCGTGCAGGACGTACGCCAACCGCTCGGAGGGCGTCAGGCCGTCCAGGACGAGCGGCAGGTCGGGGCCGGGGGAGTCGGCGTCGGCGGCGAGCAGGGCCCGCCGGCCGGGGTCGCTGACCTGCTCGGGCCGGTGCGGCCGGTTCGGCGCGCCGACGGCCCAGGGGTCCCACGGGTCCCAGGGTTTCCGGTGGTGCGCCTCGCGGGCGCGGAGCCGCTCCAGGCAGACGCGGGCGACGGTGGTGGTCGGCTGGTCCGGATGCGGTGCCGCGCCCGCGTCCCTCACGGCCTCCCGCACGGCGCGCAGCACCGCGTCCCGTACCGCCTCGTCGGCCTCGTCGAACGTGCCGAGCAGGCGGTACGCGACGGCGCGCAGACGCGCCCGCTGCTCCTCGAAGCGGATGCTGACGGGCCGGTCGTCCCGGTCGTCTCGGTCATCCCGGTCGTCTCGGCCGTTCGTGTCGTCCCGGCCGTTCCTGTCGTCTGGGGGGCCTGTACGGCCTGTGTCGTCTGCGTGCTTCGTGTGGTTCTTGTGGTTCTTCTGGTTCTTGTGGTCATGCACGGGGTGTGACCTCCGGGACGCGGGCTGCGGCCGCCGCCGGGGTGCCCCGGGTGTGTCCTGCCGGCACACCCGGGGGCCCCGGCGACGGCCGGGAACGGTCGCCCGGCGTCAGTCGCCGTGGCCGGTGCCTCCGCTGCCGAAGCCGCCGCTGGAGATCCCGCCCCACTTGCGCTTCTCCTCGCTGGGCGGGTCGGGCGAGGTCTCCGTACCGTCCTTGAGCTGGTAGGGCATGAGTCGGTGTTCGCCGTCGGTCTGCGGCATCTCGGCCGGCCGGCGGTACTCGGACATCTCGCCGGGCAGCGCGCCGGTGTCGGGCCGGTGCGGCTGCTCGTCCGGTGCCGGAGGCGCGGCTTCGCGGTCCCGGATCCGCATGCCGAGCCAGAACGCGCCGATGAGGACGGCGACGATGACGAGGCCACCGAGAACCTGTGCAAGCCCTGACTGCCAAACTCCAGCGGCCAGGACCTCTGCTGCGCTGAGAGTGTTCATACCAAAAGGATTACCCGATTCCGCTTCGTCGGATACGTCGAGCGGACATCCCCTTGGGACGGAACCCCGGGATTCCCCGTAGGACGGCTCCTGGGACCGCCCCGTGAATCTCCGGGACCGCCTGAAACATTTCCGCGGCCCCATCGCGTCAATGAGGTGTACGGCGACCACACCACGTGACCGTGAGGGAAGGGAGGGGCATGAGAAAGTCCCGCGCGGACGAGTTCCTGGAGTTCGCCTCCGCACGCACGGGGCACCTTTTCCGGTCCGCATGCCTGCTGACCAGCGGCGATACCCACCTGGCCGAGGACCTCACCCAGGAGACGCTCGGCCGGATGTACGCGCAGTGGGGGCGCATGGCCCGCATCGGCAACCCCGCCGCGTACGCCCAGACCGTGCTGGTGCGCACGTTCCTCAGCCACCAGCGGCGCCGGTCCGCCACCGAGCGCCCGCTCGGCGAGCTGCCCGACCGCGCACCCGACGACGGCGGGGACCCCCTGCTCCGGATCGCGCTGCTCGACGCGCTGGCCGGACTCGCACCCAAGGACCGGGCGGTCGTGGTGCTGCGCTACTGGGAGGACCGCAGCATCGAGGAGACCGCCGACGCCCTGCACGCCAGCTCCGCCGCGGTACGCACCCGCTCCGTGCGGGCGCTGGCGAAGCTGCGGGAACGGCTCGGCGGCAGCATCGCCGAGTTCGCCACCCGCTGACCACAGACCACAGACCACAGACCACAGACCACAGACCACAGACCACTGGACTTCATCACCCACGAACCGGAAACGGTGATTTCGGCATGCCTCAGAACGACGATCCCCAGCACGAAGGCTTCGAGGAGGAGCTCGGCGCGGTCCTGCGCCGCACCGGCGACGGATTCTCCGTCGACGACCGGCGCGAGCTCGTCGCGGGCGGGCTCTCCCGTGGCCGGCGCCGCCTCGTGCGCCGCCGTCTCGCCGTGACCGGCGGCGTCCTCGCCCTCGCCGCCCTCGGCGTCGGCGGCGTCTACGGCGGATCCCTGCTCGGCCCCGCCGGCCGGGCGACGACCACCTCCGTGGCCGCGGCCCCGCAGCCCCGGCCGTCGGCCGGACCCTCGGACTCAGGGAAGACGCCGGCGGCCCAGGCGGAGATCCCGGTGAAGGACATCGCCGCCGTCCTCAAGGCCCACACCCCGGCCGGCCAGTGGCAGTTCGGCGACCTGGACGGCGCGGGCCAGGCGGTCGCCGGCGTCTACGACGACGGCCAGGGCAAGGCGGCCGTCAGCATCGACCTCTACCGGGCCGGCGGGACCCCCGAATCCGGCGTGGACCAGGTCACCTGCCCCGACCAGGTCGCCGTCCCCTACGACGCCTGCGACACCGAGCGGCTGCCGGGCGGCGGCCGGCTCATGATCCTCCAGGGGTACGAGTACCCCGACAAGCGCGAGGAGACCAAGAACTGGCGGGCGGTCCTGCTCACCGAGGACGGGATCCTCATCGACGCGAGCGAGTACAACGCCGCCGCCGAGAAGGGCGCCGAGATCAGCCGCGAGAACCCGCCCTTCAGCCCCGCCCAGCTGAAGGCCCTCGTCACGGCCGACGCCTGGGGGCCGCTCACGGACCGGCTGCCCGAGAACCCCGGCAAGCCCGGCAAGCCCGGCAAGCCCGGCAAGCCCGGCAAGCCCGGTGAGCCCGGTGAGCCCGGCTCCGGCACGGACCTGCCCGCCGTGCCGAGCGCCGCCGCCGTCCAGGCCACCCTGCGTTCCCTGCTGCCGCGGGGAGTCACCGTGGCGTCCCACGGCGGCGGCGACGGCCACGGCTACGTCGTCGTCGACGACGGCAAGGGCAAGAGCCTCGTCGGGGTCGACGTCCAGCCCGACGGCGGGAAGGCCGTCGCCGAGCTGTTCAAGGGCGACGACGTCGTCACCCTGCCCGACGGCACCAAGGTCAGGTCCACCCAGCAGCCCGGCGAGAAGGGCGGCGCCGGCGTCGTCTGGTGGAGCGTCGACACCCTGACCCCGGAGGGCTTCCGGGTCGGGGTCTCCGCCTTCAACGCGGGCGCGCAGCACGAGGCCGCCACGCGCGCCGAGCCCGCGCTGACGATGGCCCAGCTGAAGACGCTGGCGCTGAGCCCGAGGTGGCGGACGCTTCCGCTGAAGTAGGCCGCGGCACCGGCCGGTGGTGCGGGGACGGCGGCCCCGCACCACCGGCCTTCCCCCGCCCCGCTCCCCCTCCCCGAGGCGGGCTGCATCGCGTCCGCCTACGGCCTTCTCCCGCTGGGGGCTTCGGGGTTCGCGTACCGCCTTCCCCCTCCCCGAGGCGGGCTACTTCGCGTCCGCGTACCGCTCGACCGTGGCCGTCGTGAACGGGAAGCGCACCGGTGTCTCGCCGAAGGCGATCCGGCCCGCCTCGTCCCCGGCCGCGCGGATCGCCGCCGTGACCGCCTCGGCCTCCTCCGCCGGGCAGTGCACGATCACCTCGTCGTGCTGGAAGAACACCAGCTCGGCCCGCATCCCGGACAAGGAGCGCCGCAGGGCCGCCAGCATCAGGAGGGCCCAGTCGGCGGCACTGCCCTGGACGACGAAGTTCCGGGTGAACCGGCCGCGGGCGCGGGCGTTCCCGGAGGCGTATCCCGGCACGAACTCGCCGTTCTCGGGCTCGGGTTCGCCGCCCTCCTGGGGGATGCCCGCCTCGTCGTCGTCGCCCGAGCCGACCGCGCGCGGACTGGTCCTGCCCAGCCAGGTGCGGACGAGCCGGCCTTCCTCGCCGGCCTTCGCCGCGTCGTCGACGTAGGCCACCGCGCGCGGGAAGCGCCGCCGGAGCGCGGCCAGGTTCTTCAGGCCGTCGCCGCTGGTCTGGCCGTAGACCGCGCCGAGGAGTGCGATCTTGGCGTGGTCGCGGTCGCCGGAGAAGGCCCGGTCCGAGAGCCGGGTGTACAGGTCGTCGGGGTGCCCCGCGACCTCCATGAGGCCCGGGTCCCGGGAGATCGCGGCGAGCACGCGCGGCTCCATCTGGTCGGCGTCGGCGACGACGAGCCGCCAGCCCCCGTCGGCGACCACCGCCCGGCGGATCACCTTCGGGATCTGCAGGGCACCGCCGCCGTTGGTCGTCCAGCGGCCGCTGACCGTGCCGCCCGGCAGGTACTCCGGCCGGAAACGGCCGTCCCTGACCCAGTCCGCCAGCCACGACCAGCCGTGCGCCGTCCAGATCCGGTACAGCTTCTTGTACGCGATCAGCGGCTTCACCGCCGGATGGTCGATCTCCTCCAGCTCCCAGCGGCGGGTCGACTTCAGCCGCACCCCGGCCTGGGCGAAGGCCTTCACCACGTCGACCGGCAGATCGGGCCGGACCCGGCGCCCGAACGCCGCGGACACCTCGTCCGCGAGCTCGGCGAGGCGGCGCGGCTCGCCCCCGCCCGCGTACCGCTCGCCGAGCAGCTCGTTCAGCAGCTCCCGGTGCACGTCCGCCCGCCACGGCAGCCCCGACCGGTGCATCTCGGCCGCCACCAGCATCCCCGCCGACTCGGCAGCGGTGAGCAGTCGCATCCGGCCCGGGTGCTCGGCCCGGTCGTGACGGCGCAACTGCTCCGCGTACACCGCGAGGAGCCCGTCGAACGGAACGGACACCACCGGGCGCGGCTCGAACAGCGAGTCCTGCGAGCCGGGTTCGGCGCTGCGCTGCGGCGGGTCGGGCGGCACGGGAGCGTTCCGCAGGCGCGCCCAGGCGGCGGCGGCCGACCGGGGCTCCCCGAGCCGGCCCTCGTGCCCCAGGAGCAGCTGTTCGGCGTCCTCCACGTCATAGCACCGCTCCACCCGCACACCGGCGGCGAGCAGGCGCGGATACACCTCGGCCGTCGACCGCCACACCCAGCGCGTCACGCCCGGCCGCGCCCGCACCGCCTCCACCAGATCCGGCTCCCGCCGCACCGGTCCGGCGGGCGCGCCGTCCGGGCCGAGGGGCACGAGCTGTGCTCCGTCCCCCTCCGCCTCGGCCGCCAGCGCCCACCTCTCGCTCATGCGTCCGAGTCTGGCACCCGCCACTGACAAACCCCGGAAGCCGCCCCGCGGCCACGGGCGCGGTCCCAGGTACGGCTCCGGGAACGACCACGGGTACGGCCCCTGGAACGGCCGCGGGCGCGGTCGCTACGCGGCCGCGTGGAAGAGGGCCGCCGCCTCCCCGCGGGAGTCGACGCCCAGCTTGTTCAGGATGTTGGCGACGTGGAACTTGACCGTGGACTCGCTGATGTGGAGCTCCTCGGCGATCCGCCGGTTGCGGTGACCGAGGGCGAGGTGGCGCAGCACCTCCGCCTCGCGCTCGCCGAGCCCGGTGAGCGGATGGGCGGCCTCGACGGGCGCCTCGGGCGTGGCGAGGGGGAGGACGGCGGTGACGGTGGTGCCCCAGCCGGGAACGGCCTCCATGTCGAGGTGGCCGCCGAGGACGTCGAGCCGGTCGCGGATGGTGCCCGCGCCGAGGTCGCAGGGGGCGAGGGCGCCGGCGCCGTCGTCGCGCACGGAGGCGCGGAGCTCGTGCTCGGTGAGCTGCCAGCCGACGTGGACGCGCCGTACGGAGTCCTGCTCCAGGACGACGAGGAGCAGGGAGCGGACGATCGCCCGCGCGCTGTGGGCGACGTCCGCGGCGAGGGAGCGGGTCGAGTCGGGGGCGCCGAGGTCGAGCCGGACGGGGCTGTGACGCAGCATGGGGCGCAGTTCGCCGGCGAGGCGTTCGAAGGCCTCCTGGGCGGGCTCCTCCGCCAGGGCCCGGTCACGGCGCTGCGCCGCCCGCATCTCGACGAGGGCGGTGGCGGCGAGGTCGGTCGCGGTGGCCCGGGCCGTCGTGTCGTCGAGGGCGCGGCTGCGCAGGACGCCGAGGACTCCGGAGAGCGCGGCGGTGTGCGAGGCCGTCAGTTCGGCGATGACCCGGGCCCGGGTGTCGGCGGCCGCCCGCGAACGGGCGAGGGCCCCCGGCAAGGCCTCGGTGGCGAACCGGTCGAAATGGCTGGTCACCAGGTCCCACAGGGCCTGGGCGACGGCGAGTCCGGCCGCGCCCACGGGTGCGGCGCCGTCCTCCCGTACGAGCACGAGGAGCGCGCCTCGCCGGGTCGCGTGACTGGTGACGGCGACGACCTCGCGCTCCCGGCCGCCGACCGTCGCCGTGCCCTGCCAGGGGCTGCCGGGCACGCCGGCGGCGAGCAGCGGTGCGAGTTCGGAGGTGGCCAGCCCCTCCGTACCGCCGATGGCCTTGAAGGGCGAATGGGCGCAGTGCGTGGAGAGTTCGGCCGCGTCCACGTGTGGGACCACGGTGGCGAGGGCGGCCGAGACCTTGGGCAGGATCTCCCCGAGCGGCTGCCGGAGGATCTCGTACGCGGCGGTCAGCGTGAGCGCGTCCATGACGTCCAGCCTAGGGCCCGTCTGACAATTCCCGTCGGGCTGATCGACAAGACGCCCCCTTGGCGGAACCCCCGGATCGGGGCCGGTCTTTCGGACAGGTGGGACTGGCCGTTGGGAGGGCGGGGCCGGCGGGGGACGGGACACAGGATGGGGGAGTCGAAGACCGGCAGGCGGCAACGGACAGCTGTGGAGGCTGAGATGGAAGCGATCGTGTACGAGGAGTTCGGCGGCCCCGAGGTGCTGCGCCACGCGACCGGTGTCCCCGTTCCGGAGCCCGGCCCCGGCGAGATCCGCGTCAAGGTGGCGGCGGTCGGGGTCAACCCCGTCGACTGGAAGCGCCGTTACGGCTGGGTCGAGGAGTTCTACCCGACGGCCTTCCCCGCCGTCCCCGGCCTGGAGTTCGCCGGCACCGTCGACGCGCTCGGCGAGGGCGTCACCGGCCTGGCCGTCGGCGACGAGGTCCTCGGCTGGACCAAGACCGGCGCCTACGCCGAGTACGCCATCGCAGGCACCGTCGCCCCCAAGCCCGCCGGGCTCTCCTGGGAGGCCGCCGCGAGCCTCCCGGTGGCCGGCGAGACCGCGCAGCGGGTCCTGGACCTGATCGGCGTACGGGAGGGCGAGACGCTGTTCCTGCACGGCGCCGCCGGTGTCGTCGGCTCGGTCGCCGTCCAGCTCGCGGTCGCCGCCGGGATCACGGTCGTCGGCAGCGCCTCCGAGTCCAACCACGCGTACCTGCGCGAACTCGGCGCGATCCCGGTCGCGTACGGGGACGGCCTGGCCGACCGGGTCAGGGCCGCCGCCCCGGACGGCGTCGACGCCGTCTTCGACGCGGCGGGCCACGGCGTGCTGCCGGTCGCCATCGAGCTCCTGGGCGGCGAGGGAACGGCCGACAAGAACCGCATCGCGACCATCGCGGCCACCGACGCCGCCGAGTTCGGCATCACCTTCTCGGGCGTCACCGGCGCCCCCGAGGCCGTACGACGCGGACTCGCCGCCCACGCCCGCCTCGCGGCCGAAGGCACCCTCGCGGTCCGCCTCGCCGACACCCTGCCCCTCAAGGAGGCGGCCCGCGCCCAGGAGTCGAGCGAGTCCGGGCACGTGCGCGGCAAGCTGGTCCTGATCCCGTAGGGCCCGCCTCGCGGCGGCGCGGGTGAGATCATCCACTCCCCGTGAGTGCGGGACCCCGACGGTGGAAGGCGACGACGATGTACGCGATATCCCTGGGAGACGACGGCGCGGAGATGCGCCCGCTCGAACCGTGGCAGGCCGACGAGTTCCTCGCGCACATGGACCGGGGCCGCGAGTTCATCGGCGCCCGCAACGGCCTCCCCGACGTCGTGACCGACCTGGAGTCCAGCCGCGCCTTCCTCCGCCTCTACGCCGAGAAGGTCGCCTCCGACACCGGCCGCATCCACGGCATCTGGTCCGACGGCACCCTCGTCGGCGCCGTCATCCTCCGCACGCTCGACACCACGGCCGGTTACGCCGAGGCCGGCTGCTGGCTGGAGCCCGCGGCCGTCGGCAAGGGCCTCGTGACGCGGGCCGCGCACGCCCTCATCGACTGGGCGATCAAGGTCCGCGGCGTCCACCGCGTCGAGTGGATCGTCTCCTCCGACAACCTCCCCAGCATCGCCGTCGCCCGGCGGCTCGGCATGACGCGGGACGGTGTCCTCCGCGAGTCCTACTCCTACCGCGGCGCCCGTCACGACCAGGAGATCTGGTCCACCCTCGCCCCCACCTGGCGCCCCCTCCCCACCCCCTGACCCCCGACCACCCCCTCCGCGGACCCCGCCCACCCGTTGCGGGCCCTCGCTCCGCGGGAAGGTGCCCACCCCGCGCCTCGCGCGTTGTGGGCCCTCGTTCTGCCGGGTGGTGCCCACCCAGGCGCCTCCGCCCACCCCGTTGTGGGCAATCGTTCCGTTGGGGCGGAACGGGTGGGCACAACGGACGGCGCCCCGTGCCGGGCCCAGGCTTCCGTGCCTGCACCCGCACCCGGTGCGCACCGGACTGTGAGTGCGGGCCAGGGCACAAGGGGCGGAGGCGCCGCCGAGGGCGCCGTCCCGTGTGCCCACCCGTCCCGCCCAGCGGGACGATTGCCCACACGGCGGGCGGGCACAGGTCCACGCGAGCGCAGGCCCGCACGGCAGCGGGTGAAGGCCAGGCGGCGGGGGCGCGGCGGGCGCAGGCCCACACGGGGCAGCCGGCGGCGGGCCCGCGCGGGCGGGGTGCGGTGGCGCAGGCCCACGCGGTGGTGGGAGCGGGCGCACACGGGAGTGGGCGCGGGCCCGGGCGGGCGGGGGCCCGTGAAAGGGGCAGGCGGCGGGGGCCGGTCGGGGGGTGGGCGCGGCAGCGGGGGCGGTGACCCGGCTCCGACCCTTGTCACCGCCCCGTCGTCCCACCATGACCGCTCAGCGGACGACGCGCCACGCGGGCAGCGCCGAAGCGGCGACGGCGACGACCGCGCAGACGGCGGTGGAGGCGAGGACGGGGGTCCAGGGGAGGGCGAGGGCGGGGGGCGCGGCGAGGGCGGAGAGCCCGGCGCCGAGGGTGCCGAGGACGGCGGCGGTGACGGCGAGGCCGAGGGCGGCGCCGACGGCGACGGCGAGTGCCGATTCGCCGGCCACGACGCGGACGACCTGGGATCGGGTCGCTCCGGCGAGGCGGAGCGAGGCGAGCTCGCCGCCGCGTACGGAGGTGGCCATGAGGAGAGTGTTGGCGAGGCCGATCACGGTGTAGGCGAGGGCGATGCCGAGGACGAGGATCATGCCGAGCCGGGTCTGCGGGTTGCCGGAGGGGTGCGCGGCGGAGGCCCACGCGTCGGCGGTGGCGACGGTTCCGCCGCTCGCCTTCAGGGCCTGTGCGGTGGCCGCGCCGCCGCCGCGCGCGTCGATGCGGTCGAGGACGGCGCCGGGCGCGTTCGCCCGGGTCACGTAGGGCCCGTTGTCGCCGGTGCCGGGGGCGAGGACGGCCGCGACGCGGAGCCGTACCGGGCCGCTGCCGTCGGCCCGCCACACCTCGACGGTCTCGCCGATCCGGTGCCGTTCGAACTCCTCGTTGACGACGATCGACCGGTCGTCGAGGTCTCGCAGGTCTCCGGCGACGACGGGCAGCCGGGCGAGCGAGGCGAAGGCCGCCGAATCGGCGACCGCCCGTGCGCCGTACTTCACGACCGCCTCGGCGCCGTCGCGTACGAAGACGGAGGTCGCCCCGGTGGCGGAGAGGACGGCTCCGGCCGGTGCCGCCACCGGCCGCAACTCCTGGCCGCTCGCCACGTACTGAGCGGTCGTCTGCTCCCGTGCCTCGGCTCCACGCGCGCGCGTGACGCCGGTCGCCGAGCCGAAGAGGGTTCCGGCGAGTGCGACGGTCACCAGGACGGGCGCGGCGACGGCGGCGGTGCGGCGTACGGAGGCCGCGCTGTTCTCCCGTACGAGCGTCCCCACCGCGCCCCGCAGGCGCAGGAGACGGGCCGCGGGCCGGACGAGCAGCGGGGAGAGCAGGGCGACTCCGCCGATCAGGAGCATCGGCAGGGTCGTGTAGGTCTTCCGCTTGAGCAGCTCGGACGGTTCGGTGGCGTACGTCCAGGCCAGCATCGCGATCCCGGCCAGGAGCAGTCCGGCGCCGAGCACGGCCCGGCCGGGAGGCAGGACGTCCGTGTCGACGTCGGCCTCGCGCAGCACGGCCGTCGGGCCCACCTTGCCGGCCCGCCGCGAGGCGGCCACGGCGCCCGTGAGGGCGACGGTCACTCCCGTCCAGAAGGCCGTGTGGAAGGGCCAGCCGGCCCAGCCGATCGTGAACCACGCGGGCGCGAGGCCGCCGTCCACGAGGGTACGGGCCAGCAGGGGCGCCCCCAGGGCGCCGAGCGCGCATCCGGTGGCCGACGCGACCACGCCGAGCACCGCCGCCTCGGCGAGCAGGAGCCGCCGGACCTGCCCCGGGGTGGCTCCGGCGGTCCGCAGCAGCCCGAACTCGCGCCGGCGCAGTGCGACGGCGAACGCGAACGTGGACGCCACGACGAACACCGAGACGAAGGCGGTCACCCCGCCGGAGGTGCCGAGCAGCGCGTTCAGCGCGGTGAGGGCCCGTGCGTCCCGCTCGGGATCCGGGTCGGCACGCACCCGGTCGGGGCCGGTGAGTACCTGTGCGCGGTCCCCGACCACCGCCCTGACCTCGTCGGCGGGCGCGTCCACGCCGACGGCGTCGGGCCCGCCGCCGTCCGCGGCCGGGTTGCCGGGGCGGCCGTCCCCGGCGGCGGGCGGGGCCACGGTCACCGTCCAGCGCGCCCGGAGCTCCCGGAGCACTTCCTTGTCCACAGCCTGTGGACGGTCGAGCGGCAGTGCCACGGGTACGGTGTCGGGCCCCCGCCGCACGTCGAGGACGAGTCGGTCCTGGCCCCGCACCACCACCGGCGACGAGGCGAACCGCTGGGGAGAACGCTCGGGCGCGTGAAAGGTGGCGGAGAGGCCGAGGCCCATCGTGGCGAGCAGGCCGACCCCGAGGGCCAGCGCGACGAATCCGCCGAGGAACGAGGCCCACCGGGCCCGCAGCCCGGTCACGACGACGGTCAGCACGCGAACCTCCCCGTGAGGGGGGCGCCGCCCGCGTCGGTCCCGTCCGTCTCCAGCCCGGCCATCCGGGCGGCGACCGTCTCCACCGTGGGGGACGGGAGTTCGCCGGCGAGGCGTCCGTCGACGAGGAAGACGACGCGGTCGGCGCGGGCCGCGGCCGCGGGGTCGTGGGTGACCATGACGATCGTCTGTCCGTCGCGGTCGACGAGGTCGCGGAGCATGTCGAGGACCTCGCGGCTGGTGGTCGAGTCGAGCGCGCCGGT
The DNA here is from genome assembly GCF_056436715.1 of Streptomyces sp. NPDC043176. NCBI lineage: Bacteria > Bacillati > Actinomycetota > Actinomycetes > Kitasatosporales > Streptomycetaceae > Streptomyces > Streptomyces sp. NPDC043176. The sequence goes on along the minus strand of NZ_JBWKCA010000012.1, from coordinate 92,926 downwards.
CGGCTCGTCGCCGAAGAGGACGGCGGGCCGGGTGATCAGGGCCCGCGCGATCGCGACGCGTTGCTGCTGCCCGCCGGAGAGCTCGCCGGGCCGGTGCCGTTCGCGCCCGGCGAGACCCACGCGCGCGAGTGCCTCCCGTACCTCCGTGCGGGAGGGGCGGCGGCCGGCGAGCCGGAGCGGGAGGGCGACGTTCTGCGCGGCGGTCAGGGAGGGCAGCAGGTTGAAGGACTGGAAGACGAAGCCGATGCGGTCCCGCCGCAGGAGGGTGAGGCGCCGTTCGCCCAGTCCGTCGAGGGCGACGCCGCCGACCTCCACGCTCCCGGCGGTGGGCCGGTCCAGCCCGGCGGCGCACTGCAGGAGCGTGGACTTGCCGGAGCCGGACGGGCCCATGACGGCGGTGAAGGTCCCGGCGGCGAGGTCGAGGTCGACGCCGTCGAGGGCGCGGACGTCCCGGTGGTGCCGGCTGAGTCCGCGGAGCCGTACGGCGACGGCGTCGGCGGTGCCGGCCGCGGTGGTCGTGGTGGTCGTGGTCATGACTCAAGCGAACCGTTTCGGCCCCTCCGGATCACGACCGCTGAGGGGCGTCCCGGGGGTATGCCTGGCCCTACCCCTCGCGTACCCGGCACGCGTTCCCCCGGGGTGCGCCGGGGCTGGGACCATCATGGGAGGGACGGGGAGACGCGAGAGACGTCAGGGACGCGAGGGGCACGAGGACCGCATGGGCACCACGATCGACAGGGCCTTCGAGGCGCTGTACGCGAGCGACGACGGGTCGCTCGACACGGCGGCGTCGCTGCTCGCCGCCGACCGGGACGCGGACGGGGAACTGGCCCGGCGCGGCGAGGAGTTCCTGCGCACCCTGTGGGGCAGGGGCTGGCAGCCCGCCGACCTGGCCAGGACGGTCCGCCGGGAGCTGGCGGACGAGCACGCACGCCTGCTCGCCGCCCTCGTCAGGACGGAGACGGCCGGGTACGGCAGGCTGCCGCACCGCTGGCAGGCGCAGGTCGACGAGCTGGACGACACGGCCGTACGGCCGACCGACCGCTTCTCGTACGCGACGACCGTCCTGGAGCTGTACCGGCTCCTGGTCCGGCTCCCGCGGCTCGACGCCGTCGGCCCGGTGCCGGGCGAGGCGCTGCCGCCCGCGGCGGCGGGGGAGCCGCGGATGCTCACCCGGATCAGGGCGCTGCTCGCCAAGGCGGAGGCGACCGGCTATCCCGAGGAGGCCGAGGCGCTGACGGCCAAGGCCCAGGAGCTGATGGCCCGGCACAGCCTGGACGAGGCGACGCTCGCGGCGGGCGCGCCGTCCCCGGAGACCCCCGGCGCGATCCGCATCGGCGTGGAGCCGCCGTACGAACAGGCGAAGGCGATCCTGCTCGACGCGGTCGCCACGGCGAACCACTGCCGGGCCGTGTGGAACGAGGCCTACGCCTTCTCGACGGTGGTCGGCTTCGAGGCGGACCTGGATCCGGTCGAGCTGCTGTACACGTCGCTGCTCGTCCAGGGCACGGCGGCGATGACGCGCGCGGAGGCGGAGCAGCGGGCGGGCGGCCGCAAGCGCACGAAGTCCTTCCGGCAGTCGTTCCTGCTCGCGTACGCCCACCGGCTGGGGGCCCGACTCGCGTCGACGTCCCGCCGGGTCGCCGCCGAGGCCCCCTCGCTCCTGCCCGCCCTCGCCTCACGGGACCTCGCCGTCACCAGTCGTACCGACGAGCTCTTCCCCGAGACCCGCACCACCCGCGTCCGGGCGGCCTGGGACGAGGCGGGCTGGAACCACGGCGCTTCGGCCGCCGACCGGGCCGGGCTGCATCCCGACCGTCCTTCCCTCCGGGACCGCGGGGAGCCGTAGGCGCCGGAGAGGGCTGGAGGGCGCCGGAGAGGGCTGTGAAGAACGCCGGAGAGGGCTGGAGGACGCCCGTGGGTGCCGTAGACGACGGGTGAAATGTCGGTTTCGCGGGGGGTCGCGGATACGCTCGGCGCATGAGCTGGCTTCGGGCGTTGAAGGCGACCTCCCGCTCGGGGCTCACGGTGGAGCGGCGACGGCTGGAGCCCGCCATCGCGGCGAGGGGCGCGCTGGGGCTGGCGCTGGTCATGGGGTTCTCGCTCGTGTCGTTCGGCCCGGCCGTCGCCGTGTCGTCGGCGTTCGGCGCGTTCCAGGCGGCCATCGCCACCTTCCAGCGTTCGTGGCGGCCCCGCCCCACCCTGGCTCTCGCGTCCGGGGCGAGCCTCGCCGTGTCGACCTTCCTCGGCTATCTCACCGGCGCGCACGAGGCCCTGTTCCTGACGCTGCTGCTCTCCTGGACGTTCCTCTCGGGCCTCGCCTGGGCCGCGGGCCCGACCGCCGGGATCATCGCCTCGTCCAACGTGGCGATCATGCTGGTCACGGTCACGCTGCCCACGTCCGTCGCCACGGCCGCCGGTCACGCCGCCATGATCTTCGCGGGCGGTGTCGTGCAGGCCGCGCTGGTGGTGCTCCTCCCGGTCCGCCGCTGGGGTGCCCAGCGCGACGCCCTGGCGGACGCGCTGGCCGCGGAGGCCGACTACGCGCGGCGCCTCCGGCACGACCCGGTCGCGCCCTTCGACCCCGTCCCCCTCATGACGGCCCGCAGCGCGGCCGCCGTGACGCCCCGCCAGGCCCGCCGCCGTCCCGCCGAACTGCACGGGGCCCGAGGGCTCGCCGAGCGCATCCGCCCGGTGCTCGCCTCGCTGGCGGACCCCGCGGTCGGGGTGCCGGAGGAGGGGCCGCAACGGGACCGCGTGCGGGAACTGCTCGCCGCCGCGGCCGCGCTCCTGGACGCCGCCGCCCACGCGATCCGGCACGGCGAACCCGTCACGCTCCCCCCGCCGGCCGTCGCCGCGCTCCGCACCCCCGACACCGGCGCGATCCTCTCCGGCCCCTCCCGCCGCGCGGCCCTCCGGCTCGCCGCCCTCCTCGGCGACGTCGTGGAGACGGCGGATCCACGCACGGAGACCTCGGAAACGGCCACGGAGCCACCGGGCCCGCGCACGGAACCGGGCCCGCGGCCGGAACCGGGCCCGCGCACGGAACCGAAGCCGGGCGCGGAGACTTCGCGTACGGCCGCGGAGGCCTCGGGACCGCGCGCGGAGGCCCGGCGGCCACCCGCCGGTCCCCGGCCCGTGGCGGCCGCCCGGACCCGGCCGACCCTCGTCCGCCTCGCTCCTGTCGTGGCCGCGAGGATGCGCGCCGAGCTGCGCCCCGACTCGCCGATCCTGCGGCACGCGGTCCGGGTGTCGGTGGTCACGGCCGCCGGGTACCTGCTGGGCGCGGTGCTGCCGTTCGGGCACGGGTACTGGGCGCCGATGGCGTCGGTGATGGTGATGCGGCCGGACTTCTCGCAGACGTACGCGCGGTCGGTGGCCCGGTTCGGCGGCACGCTCGTCGGGGTGGGGCTGGCGACGGCGGTGGTGCAGTGGGCGGACCCGGGGACGTACCCGTCCGCCGCGCTCGCGGTACTGAGCGCCTTCGGGATGTACCTGCTGATGCGGGCGGGGTACGCGGCGAGCCAGGTCTTCGTCTCCGCGTACGTGGTGTTCCTGCTCGGCGTGGAGGGGGCGGGCCTGACGCAGACCGTGCGGGACCGGGTGCTCCTGACCCTCGTGGGCGGGCTCCTCGCGATGCTGGCGTACGCGGTCTACCCGGCGTGGGAGACGCCCCGGCTGCGCGGTCGGCTCGCGGACTGGCTGGCGGCGGTGGGCCGGTACGCGGCGGCCGTCGCCGCGCGGTACGCCGACCCGGTCGGCCCGGCCTGCCCCGACGTGCGGGAGGCGCTCCTGGACACCCGCGCGGCCCGGGTCGCCTGGCAGGAGGCGCTGGCCCGGGCGACCCACGAGCCGGTGCGCCACCGGGGCCTGTCGCACGCGGCGGCTGAGCAGGCCGAGTACGCCCTCGCCGAGTTCGGCCGGGTGGCGATGCTGATGGAGGCGCACCTTCCGGAGCGCGGCGCCCCGCCCGTGCCCGCCGCCGCGGGCCTCGCGGAAGCCCTGCGCCGGACGACGGAGCGGGGCGCGAAGGAGGTGCGGGAGCGCCGGGAGCCGCACTGGGACGACCTGCGCGAGACGGTCGCCGCCTGGACCGCAGCCCCGCCGGACCACTTCCTGCTGCACAAGGGGGCCGTCCTCCTCCTGCAGGCCCTCGACGAGGTCACGGTCGCCCTGACGGCCTCCACGCGCGCGCGTTAGCCGGTCGTCACCGAGGCGACTTCCTCGTGCGGCGCCTGGCCCTCAGGCCTCTTGCGGCGCCTGGCCATCAGACAAGGGTGACCTACCTCTCCGAAAAAATATTGGAAATGGGAACCATTTTCATTTACTCTGCACACCATGGCACGCAACGAGCTCCGCCCCGTGGTCAGGCTCCGGTCCACCGCGGGCACCGGATTCACCTACGTCACCCGCAAGAACCGCCGTAACGACCCCGACCGCCTCGCCCTGCGCAAGTTCGACCCGGTCGCCGGCCGTCACGTCGACTTCCGAGAGGAGCGCTGAACCACCCCGTGAAGCCCGGAATCCACCCCCCGTACGAGCCCGTCGTCTTCCGCGACAAGGCGGGCGGCTTCGCCTTCCTCACCCGCTCCACGCTCACCAGTGAGAAGACCGTGGAGTGGGAGGACGGGCGCACCTACCCCGTCGTCGACGTCGAGATCTCCTCGGCGAGCCACCCCTTCCACACCGGCACCGCGCGCGTCCTGGACACCGCGGGCCGCGTGGAGCGCTTCGAGAAGCGGTACGGCTCGCGTGCCGGCGCCCCCGGGGCGACCGGCTGACATCCACCGTCGCCCTCGTCGGAGGACCGCACTCCGACGCCCCTCGCGGTCGTCGAGCTCTGTGAAGATCGGGAGCCGTAGGATCGCGAGGGGAACCGTACGGGCCGTCAGGAACGTCTGATCAGGGGAACTTGGCTCGCGGAAGCCGGTGGCACGCTGTGTCGCGTAGCCACTACGCCACCCCTCGTGCACGTGCATCTGCTCATGCATCGGCATGTGAACACAGCTATGATCCGAGGAAGTTGACACCTGCACCAAGTGACTCGGGGAGCTTCCAGTGCACCATGCGCATCACGCGTACAACGGCATGGCGGCCACGGAGCTGCGTGGTGTCGTGTGGCAGAAGAGCAGGCACAGCAACTCCCAGGGGTCCTGCGTGGAGTTCGCCAAACTTCCCGGGGGAAACGTTGCCGTGCGCAACTCGCGCCACCCCGAAGGACCCGCCCTCGTCTACACGCCCGCGGAGATAGAGGCGCTCCTGCTGGGCGTCAAGGACGGCGAGTTCGACCACCTGGTGTGACCGTGCCGGAGGGCCGCCCCGGGCGCGGACGCGTCTCGACGGCCTTCCGACCCGGGCCCCGCACCCGTTTTCGCCCCGGGCCCTGCGTATCCGGCTCCGACCCGGACCCTGCACCCGTTTCCGACCCGGACCCTGCACCCGTTTCCGACCCGGGCCCTGCACCCGTTTCCGGCCCGGGCGTGCGGCGTGACGCGGGAAGGGCCCCGGCGGTGTGCGCCGGGGCCCTTCCCGTATGACTCGTGTACGTCTCGCGTACCCGTCGGGCGCTACTCCGGACCGATCCGGAACAGCGCCCACACCACCTTGCCCTGGAGCGTTCCGGCGAGTGGGTGCCACCCCCAGCTGTCGCTGAAGGAGTCCACCAGGAACAGTCCGCGGCCCGACTCGGCGGAGAAGTCCTCCTCGCCGCCGCGCGCCTCCGGGCTCTCGCCGCTGGGGTCGCGCACGGCGCACACCAGGCGCGAGGCCCAGCGCATGAGGTGCAGCCGGACCGGCGGGTTCTGGCCTTCCTCCTGGGGCGCCTCGGTGGGTACGGCGTGGCGCAGGGCGTTGGTGACGAGCTCGGAGACGACCAGTGCCACGTCGTCGAAGCGTTCCGTCAGCTCCCAGCGGTCGAGCGTCGAGCTGGTGAACTTCCGGGCCCCGCGCACGGCTTCGTACCGGGCGGGAAGGGCGCAGGAGGCGGAGGTGGAGACGGCGCCGGGATCGAGCGGCGGTAGGCCCTGCCGTAAAGGCTCGAGCACGGTCGATCCATTCGTCCCCATGCGAGGCACTCCCGGGAATCGCGACTGTGGTGCGACAACACGAACGAGTACGCGGCTGCGCGGGGCCCATGCTTCCGAATGCGCCCACTGGATGCAAGGGCAGATGCACGTGCACGCGCCGGACCTGTCCGCCCCCGTGCCGAATCTGTGCATAAGTCGTCCACTCGTCAAGGGGAACTTTCCGCGAAGTACGTGCGCTGTGCGCGCGAGAGCCCGGATCTCGCCGCCATTCCGTAATCGAATGTGTACGCGCTGAAGCGTTTGGTGGCAGAATCCGGGGCTCGACGGGGGCTCGACACCGTAAAGGGGAGGCTGGGAGTCGTGACCGCAGGCGAATCGAGCGGAGCGAGCGGGAGTGTGGTGCGGCGCATCCTGCTGGGCTCCCAACTGAGGCGGTTGCGCGAGTCGCGCGGGATCACCCGCGAGGCGGCCGGCTACTCGATCCGGGCCTCCGAATCCAAGATCAGCCGTATGGAGTTGGGGCGCGTGAGCTTCAAGGCCAGGGACGTCGAGGATCTGCTCACGCTGTACGGGGTCGGGGACGAGGCCGAGCGCGGCTCCCTCCTCGGTCTCGCCCGTGAGGCCAACGTCGCCGGCTGGTGGCACAGTTTCGGCGACGTCCTGCCGGGCTGGTTCCAGACCTACATCGGCCTCGAAGGCGCCGCCTCCCTCATCCGCGTCTACGAAGTCCAGTTCGTGCACGGCCTGTTGCAGACCGAGGCCTACGCCCAGGCCGTCGTCACCCGCGGCATGCCCGACGCCACGCGCGCCGAGATCGACCGCCGGGTCGCGCTGCGCCTGGAGCGCCAGAAGGTCCTCGTCTCCGAGCGGGCCCCGCAGTTCCACGCCGTCCTCGACGAGGCCGCGCTGCGCCGCCCGTACGGCGACCGGGCCGTCATGCAGGGGCAGTTGAGGCACCTCATCGAGATCTCGGAGCACCCCGGCGTCACGCTCCAGGTCATGCCCTTCAGCTTCGGCGGCCACGCCGGCGAGAGCGGCGCCTTCACGATGCTGAGCTTCCCCGAGTCCGACCTCTCCGACATCGTCTACCTGGAGCAGCTCACCAGCGCCCTCTACCTCGACAAGCGCGAGGAGGTCGCCCAGTACCAGCGGGTGATGGAGAAGCTGCAGAAGGACGGTCCGGATCCGGCCGAAAGCCGTGACCTTCTCCGGGGTCTCCTCCAACTCTCCTGACACATCAGTACGATGACGCCACATCAGTCGCACTGCAGGTAGCGGGTAGAGGGGTCTTCCACCATGTCGCACTTCACCGACCTGGCCCACCAGTACATCGACGGCGAGTGGAAGCCGGGCAGCGGCTCGTGGGACATCATCGACTTCAACCCGTACACCGGGGAGAAGCTCGCCTCGATCACGGTCGCCACCACCGGCGAGGTCGACCGCGCCTACCGGGCCGCCGAGCGCGCCCAGGCCGCGTGGGCCGAGACCAACCCGTACACCCGCCGGCTGGTGTTCGAACGCGCGCTGCGGATCGTCGAGGACCGCGAGGAGGAGATCGCCGAGACGATCGTCGCCGAGCTGGGCGGCACCCGCCTCAAGGCGGCCTTCGAGCTCCACCTCGCCAAGGAGTTCCTGCGCGAGGCGATCCAGCTGGCGCTGCGCCCCGAAGGCCGCATCCTGCCCTCGCCGGTCGACGGCAAGGAGAACCGCGTCTACCGCGTCCCGGTCGGCGTCGTCGGCGTCATCTCGCCGTTCAACTTCCCCTTCCTCCTGTCGATCAAGTCGGTCGCGCCCGCGCTCGCGCTCGGCAACGCGGTCGTCCTCAAGCCGCACCAGAACACCCCGATCTGCGGCGGCACGCTGGTCGCCAAGGTCCTGGAGGAGGCCGGCCTGCCGGCCGGTCTGCTGAACGTCGTCGTCACCGACATAGCCGAGATCGGCGACGCCCTGCTGACCCACCCCGTCCCGAAGGTCATCTCCTTCACCGGCTCCGACAAGGTCGGCCGCCACGTCGCCACGGTCTGCGCGCAGAACTTCAAGCACGCCGTGCTCGAACTCGGCGGCAACAGCGCCCTGATCGTCCTCGAGGACGCCGACGTCGACTACGCGGTCGACGCGGCCGTCTTCAGCCGCTTCGTGCACCAGGGCCAGGTCTGCATGGCCGCCAACCGCATCCTGGTCGACCGCACGCTGGAGGAGGAGTTCACCGAGAAGTTCGTGGCGAAGGTGAAGACCCTGCGCGTCGGCGACCCCGCCGACCCCGCCACCCACATCGGCCCGCTCATCAACTCCCAGCAGGCGGAGTCCGTCTCCGCGCTCGTCGACCAGACGGTGGCGGCCGGCGCGACGGCCCTGCTGCACGGCACCGTCGACGGCAACCTCGTCTCCCCGTCCGTCCTCACCGGCCTCGCCGCCGACTCCCCGGTCCTCGGCCAGGAGATCTTCGGCCCGGTCGCCCTCATCGTCCCCTTCGACGGCGAGGACGAGGCCGTGCGGATCGCCAACGACACCCCGTACGGGCTCAGCGGCGCCGTCCACACCGGGGACGTCGAGCGGGGCGTACGGGTCGCCAAGCGCATCCACACCGGCATGATCCACATCAACGACGGCACCGTGCACGACGAGCCGATCGTGCCCTTCGGCGGAGAGAAGCACTCCGGCATCGGGCGGCTCAACGGCGACGCGATGGTGGACTCGTTCACCACCCAGAAGTGGATCTCGATCCAGCACGGCCGCAGCCGCTTCCCGTTCTGACGGGAGCCGTCCGGCCGGATCCCCGAGGAGAGGTCCCGCCGGACGGGACCTCTCCGCAGGGATCATTTCGGCACGTTCTCCATTGAGGACAGCAGCTGTCCTCAATGGTCCGTAGCGTGGTCCGTGTCGAAAGAAGCCACGACCACGTAAGGCGGACACCATGGTTGCCCTTGTTCCCGCAGAGGCCCCCGGCGACGAGCGCGGCGCGTTCCTCAACTTCATCGAGGAGCAGCGAGCCGCGCTCCGCCGCGCGCTCCACGGACTCACCGAGGAGCAGGCGGCCGGGCGCCCCAGCGCCAGCGAGCTCAGCCTGTCCGGCCTGCTCAAGCACGTCGCCGAGGTGGAGCTCAACTGGCTGCGCCTCGCCCAGCGGCGTCCGAACGAGCGGCAGCGCACCCAGGAGACCTGGGGCGAGGCCTTCCGGCTCGTCGGGGACGAGACCGTCCCGGAGATCGTCGCGTTCTGGGCGGGCGTGGCGAAGGAGACCGAGGACTTCGTCCGTACCGTGCCGAGCCTGGACGAGACCTTCCCGCTGCCGAAGGCGCCCTGGTTCCCCGAGGACGGACGGGTATCGATCCGCTGGATGCTGCTGCACCTCGTGCAGGAGACGGGCCGGCACGCCGGGCACGCGGACATCATCCGCGAGTCCCTGGACGGCAGGACCTCCTTCGAGCTGATCGCGGCGGAGCGGGAGGAGCGGGGCGCGTGAGCCCCGCGCGTACCCTGGTCGAAATCGACCAGGGAGGTGCGTGGGATGTCGGCGATCCGGCTCCTCGTCCTGGGCGCGGTGAAACAGCACGGCCGCGCCCACGGCTACCAGGTGCGCAACGACCTCGAGTACTGGGGCGCCCACGAGTGGTCGCAGGCGAAGCCCGGCTCGATCTACCACGCGCTGAAACAGCTGGCGAAGCAGGGAATGCTGCACGCCCACGAGAGTGCGCCGAGCACGGTCGGCGGGCCGCCGCGCGTCGAGTACGAGCTGACGGAGCGGGGCACGGAGGAGTACTTCGCGCTGCTGCGCGAGGCCTTGACCACGTACGACCAGAAGATGGACGTCCTGTCGGCGGGCATCGGCTTCATCGTGGACCTGCCCCGGCAGGAGGCCGCCGAGCTGCTGCGCCGACGGGTCCGGGCGCTCGACGAGTGGCGGGCCGCCGTCACGGAGTACTACACGCCGGCGGGCGGCCCCGGCCGGCTCGGCCACATCGGCGAGATCATGCACATGTGGGTCCACTCCGCGGACGCGGGCAAGGAGTGGACGCTCGGCCTCATCGAGCGGATCGAGGGCGGGGCGTACGTGTTCGCGGGCGAGGGAGAGCCGTTCGTGGGCGTCCTCGCCGAGGGCGAGGAGAACCCCTTCGCGACCTGACCGGGGTGCGGTCGGGAAACCTTTCGCGACCTGACCGGGGTGCGGTCGGGAACCCTTGGGCGACCTGCCTGAGGCGCGGTCGGGGCCCCTTCGCGACCTGACCGGGCGCGATCGGGAAGCCCTTCGTCGCGTTCCGTCGAGTTCACTCATCAAGTTTGACTAGCGGGCGGGGAGGGCATACCTTGCTCCGTCGGCGACAGCTGGTCAAATTTGACTACGAAGCTTTCCGGAGGAATCGACATGACGGCGGACGCGATCCTCGTGCAGGGCGCGCGCAAGCGGTACGGGGACAAGGACGCCCTGGCCGGCCTCGACCTGACCGTCGGGCGCGGCACCGTCCACGGCCTGCTCGGGCCCAACGGCGCGGGCAAGACCACGACGGTACGGATCCTGGCCACCCTGCTGCGCCACGACGAGGGCCTGGTACGGGTGGCGGGACACGACGTACGGACCGAGGCCCGGGAGGTGCGGCGGCGGATCGGGCTGCTCGGCCAGCACGCCGCCCTCGACGAGGAGCTGGGCGGGCGGCAGAACCTGGAGATGTTCGGCCGGCTCCACCACCTGGGCGCCCGGCGCGCGGGGACGCGGGCCGACGAGCTCCTGGAGCGCTTCGGCCTCGCCGACACCGGGCGCAAGCCCGTCAAGCGGTACAGCGGCGGCATGCGTCGGCGACTCGATCTGGCCGCCTCCCTGATCACCGAACCCGAGGTGCTCTTCCTCGACGAGCCGACGACCGGGCTCGACCCGCGTGGCCGCGGTGAGGTCTGGGAGTCCGTGCGCTCCCTCGTCGGCGGGGGCACCACGGTGCTGCTGACCACGCAGTACCTGGAGGAGGCCGACCGGCTCGCCGACCGGATCTCCGTGGTGGACCGCGGGCGGGTCGTGGCCGACGGTACGGCCGACGAGCTCAAGGCGCGGGTCGGCGTGGACCGCATCGACGTGGTCGTACGGGACGCGGCGCGGCTCGACGAGGCGGCACGGCTGCTGCCCGCGGCGCGCGGCGAGGTGGACGTGGACGCCGACCGGCGGCGGCTCAGCGCGCCCGTGAAGGACCGGATGGCCTCGCTCGCCGAGACCGTGCGGGCCCTGGGGGCGGCCGGGATCGAGGCGGAGGACATCGCCCTGCGGCGGCCGACGCTGGACGAGGTCTTCCTGCGTCTGACGGCGGTGGAGCGGGAGCCGGACCGGGACGGGGCCCGGCGGAAGGAGGTGGCGGCATGAGCGCCGCGTACGTGGTGGGCGACTGCTGGACGATGACCCGCAGGGAGCTGGCGCACTGGGCCAGGCAGCCGGTGGCGGTCCTGGTGGGGCTCGTCTTCCCGGTGATGATGCTGCTGATGTTCGGCTATCTGGTCGGCGGCGGGCGGGGCGTCGACGGCGACTACGTCGACTTCCTGGTGCCCGGGATGCTCACCCTGACCATGGTGTTCGGGCTCGAAGGCACCATGACGGCCGTGACGCAGGACCTGAACAAGGGCGTGGTCGACCGCTTCCGGTCGATGCCGATGGCCGACGGGGCCGTGCTCGTGGGACGGGCGGCCGCCGACATGCTCCAGTCGACGGTGGGCCTGCTCGTGATGGTCGGCGTCGGGTACGCGATCGGATGGCGGGCGCACGGGGGTCTGGGGAGCGCGCTGGGGGCTCTGGGGCTGCTGCTCCTGCTGCGGTTCGCGATGCTCTGGATCGGGATCTTCCTCGCCCTGGTCGCGGGGCGGGCCGAGCTGGTGCAGGCGGTGCAGATCCTGGTCTGGCCCGTCGGTTTCCTCTCCAACGCCTTCGCCTCGCCGGACTCGATGCCGGGCTGGCTCGGCACGTTCGTGGAGTGGAACCCGATGTCGGCGACGGCGACGGCGGTCCGTGACCTCTTCGGCAACCCGGGCGGCGAGCCGGGGCACGTCATGGCCGCGGTGGTGTGGCCGCTGGTGCTGCTGGCCGTCTTCCTGCCCCTGGCGGTGAGGAGGTTCGGGCGCCTCGGGAAGTAGCGGCGCGGAGGTGGGAACCCCGAGGCGGTGAGCGGTGTATTGAAAGCAGCGGCTCACCGCGGGCCGTCCGAGGGACGACAGGGGGACGTGCGATGCGCAGGCCGGTGGGCGTGGCCGGCGCCGTCGTGGCGCTGGTGATGGTGGTGCTGAGCGGGTGTACGGGGGCGGGGGAGGGCCCGAAGCCGAGTGCGGGGCAGGGGGGTTCGGGACATCCGGCCGCCGAGGGCGCGTTCGGGCCGCCGCCCCGGGTGCCGTCCGGGGAGGAGCTGCCCGGCTGGGCGCACAGTCCGGGATTCGCGCGGGACGGCAGCGGGTTCGCGCTGCTCGTCGGGTGCGTGGGGTCCGGGGCGGCGCCCGGGGCCGGCTTCTGCCGGCAGCAGGTGGCCGTGCGGGACGCCGGGGCGGCGGAGTGGGTCGTGCGGCGGTCGCCGCTGCCCGAACTGCGCGCTTCGGAGGGCGCCTCGGCGAACCTGCTGGCCCTCGGGCCCGGCCGGGCGCTGATCGAGGACGGGGGCGGCGACCGGCCGGAGCGGACCTGGTTCACCCGGGACGGGGGCCGGAGCTGGCGCGCCGTGGACCGGCGGACGGTCGGCGAGACCGAGGAGATACCCGCCGGCGCGGTGCTCGCCACCGGGTGCGCCGCACCGGCCGGGGCGCCGCCCGACGCGTGCGTACGGGAGCGGGTGGTCGTGGTGTCGCCGCGGGACGGGCGGCGCCGGGCACTCGCCGGCGCCCCGTCGCTGGGGGCGCACCCGCTGCCCGCGGCGCAGCAGGAGCCCGACGGCTCCTGGTGGGTGTCGGGGGCGGACTCGCTGTCCGGGCGGGTGGCCGTCGCCTTCTCCCGGGACGGGGGCCGGAGCTGGACGGTGAGCCGGCTGCCGAGCCCGACGGACCGGCCGGGGCGGCGGGTCGTGGTCGCGGTCGGACCGGACGCGGTGTACGCGGCGGAGATGGGGGAGTTGAGGGGCGGCGAGCCCGTCAAGAACCCGATGAGGGCGCTGCACCGCTCGGTCGACGGCGGCGTCACATGGCAGCGGATGTGGACCACGGGCCCGAAGACGGAGCCGCGCACGCTGATGGGCCTGCCGGTGCCGGGACCGGGCGGCCGGGTGGAGATCGGCGGGGAGCTGTCCGGGTACGCGAGCGTGGACGGCGGCCGTACGTTCGCCGGGCTCGGCGGCGGCCACCACGTCCGCCGCACCCCGCTCGGTCTGCTGCGCGAGGGGTCCCGCTGCGCGTACGAGCTGAGCGCGGACGGGGTGCGGTGGTCGGAGTTCCGGCTCGCCTGCGGGGACGGGGCCGGCTGAGGGCCGGCCCCGGGGCGGCTCAGTGGTGGAAGGAGGTCGCCGCTTCCGTGTCGGCGGTGAAGGGGCCCGACTGGCGGCGGAGTTCGGGCAGGAGTTGGTGCAGGTCCTGGATGAAGAGGTCGGCGAGGTCGGCGGAGAAGCCGTTGCGGCAGACCACGCGCAGGACGGAGAGGTCCTCCCGGTGGGCGGGGAAGGTGTAGGCGGGGACCAACCAGCCCTGTTCGCGCATCCGCCGCGAGACGTCGAAGACGTTGTAGGCGGTGACGTCGGGGGTGGTGGTGAAGGCGAAGACGGGCAGTTCGTTCCCGTGGGTGAGGAGGCGGAAGTCGCCCATCGCCTCGATCCGTTCGGCGAGGCCCCGGGCCACGTCCCGGGCGGTCTGCTGCACCGCCCGGTAGCCCTCCCTGCCGAGCCTGAGGAAGGTGTAGTACTGCGCGACCACCTGGGCGCCGGGGCGGGAGAAGTTGAGGGCGAAGGTGGGCATGTCGCCGCCCAGGTAGTTGACGCGGAAGACCAGCTCCTCGGGGAGTTCGGCGGGCGAGCGCCACAGCGCCCAGCCGACGCCCGGGTAGACCAGGCCGTACTTGTGGCCGGAGGTGTTGATCGAGGAGACGCGGGGGAGGCGGAAGTCCCAGACGAGGTCCTCGTCGAGGAAGGGGGCGACCATCGCGCCGGAGGCGCCGTCGACGTGGACGGGGACGTCGAGGCCGGTGCGTTCCTGGAGGGCGTCCAGGGCGGCGCAGATCTCGGCGACCGGCTCGTAGGAGCCGTCGAAGGTGGAGCCGAGGACGGCGACGACGCCGATGGTGTTCTCGTCGCAGAGCGCGGCGGCGGATTCGGCGTCGAGGTGGAAGCGGTCGCCCTCCATGGGGACGAGCCGGGCCTCGACCTCCCAGAAGTTGCAGAACTTCTCCCAGCAGACCTGGACGTTCACGCCCATGACCAGGTTGGGGCGGGCGCTGCCCGGGTAGCGGTCGGCGTTCCGCTTGGCCCAGCGGCGCTTGAGGGCGAGGCCCGCGAGCATGCAGGCCTCGCTGGAGCCGGTGGTGGAGCAGCCGACGGCGGTCGCCGGGTCCGGGGCGTTCCACAGGTCGGCGAGCATGGCGACGCAGCGGCGCTCCAGTTCGGCGGTGCGCGGGTACTCGTCCTTGTCGATCATGTTCTTGTCGCGGCACTCGGCCATGAGGACACCGGCCTGGGGCTCCATCCAGGTGGTGACGAAGGTGGCCAGGTTGAGCCGGGAGTTGCCGTCGAGCATCAGCTCGTCGTGGACGAGCTGGTAGGCGCTCATCGGCGGCAGCGGCCCGTCCGGCAGGCGGTGGTGCGGGGGAGCCTCGGTCATGCCGCCGACCGGGTTGGCCTCCCCGTAGAAGGGGTTGAGCGCGAGCCGGCGCTGGGGCGGGGAGGGGTGGGAACCTTGGTGGAGCGGCATGGGGGACTCCTTCTGTCCGGTGGGGCGGCCCGCCCGGTAGGGGCGGGGCGGGCGGTCAGTGCAGGGAGTTGCCCTGCTTGTCGAGTTCGAGCTGGGGACGGCCGGTGACGATCAGCCAGGCCGGGAGGGAGGCGAGGCAGAGCAGGGTGAGCATCGCGGCGGAGGGGGCGAGGATCGCGCCGGTGAAGAGGCTGATCCAGCCCTGCCGGGTGGTGGCGAGCAGGACGCCGAGGACGGCGGAGGCGACCGCGACCGCCGGGTGGATCTCGGGGACCAGGGCCTGGGCGAGCAGCCCGAAGGCGGCTCCGATGAAGACAGCGGGGAAGATCCGGCCGCCCCGGAAGCCGCAGGACGCGGCGACGACGAGGGCCAGGAGTTTGATGACGGCCAGCTTGGCGAGTTCGCCCGAGGACCAGCTGCCGATCGACGCGGTCAGCTCCTCGACCTCTTCCAGGCCCTTGAAGAGGGTCAGCTGCCCGCCGACGGCACCCAGGAGACCGAGCACGAGGCCGCCCAGGGGCAGCATCAGCATGGGGTGGCGCAGGCGCCCGAAGGCGGCGTGGAGGTAGGGGAAGAGGTAGCAGCAGCCGAGGCCGAAGACGGCCGCCGCGGAGGCGACGACCAGGGCGGCGAGCAGGTCGCCGTAGCCGGGGTCGGTCAGCGGCGGCAGGCCCATGTCGAAGCTGGGGCCCACCAGCAGCTGGGTGGTCATCGAGCCGGTGCCGGCGGCGACCAGCGGGGCGAAGAGCCGGTCCCACAGGGAGCCCGGGCCGGGCCGGCCCGCCAGGGCCTCGGACAGGACGAGGGCGGCCGCCACGGGGGTCCCGAAGAGGGCTCCGACGGTGGCGGCCGAGGCGAGGGCGACCCAGGCCGCGGCCGGGACCGCCGGGGCGATCCGGTGGCCGAGCCAGTAGATGAGGGCGATGTTGCTCGCGATGATCGGGTTCTCGGGGCCGAGGCTGACGCCGCCGGCGAGCACGAGGACGCTGGCGAGGAGCAGTCCCGGCACGATGCCGACGGGGAGCGGCGCTCCACCGAGGCCCATGGAGGCCGGGTCCGGCCCGGCGTGCCCGGGCACCTTCCAGACCACGAGCCCCACGGCGATGCCGGTGGCCGTGAGCATGCAGATGATCCAGAGGGAGGAGTAGTGGCCGATGCCGAGGGCGTCCGGCAGGTTGTCCCAGAGGACGCCTTCGAGTTGCTCCGCGAGGGTGCTGACCCCCAGGAACAGCAGGCTCGCCAGCAGCCCGACCAGGAGTGCGGGCAGTACCTGGGGCAGCAGGATCCGCAGCGGGGTCTCGGCGGCGTCGGGCGTCGGCGCGGGCGGAGCGTGATCGGTGGCCACCGACCCACCATAAGTGAGCAAAAGCCGCATAACATCCCGAGATTCGGGCCGGAGGGGACTTGCACCTCACGTCGCGTCAGGTCCGAGGCTGTTCCGCGTACCGACAGAGAAAGGGGAGGGAAGCCGATGGACCACTCCGTGGGACGGGTCTCCGGCCTCGCCGGGGTCACGGTGCGCACCCTGCACCACTACGACGCGATCGGGCTGCTCTCACCGAGCGGCCGCAGCGCGGCGGGGCACCGCCGCTACGACGACGCGGACCTCGACCGGCTCCAGCAGATCCTGTTCTACCGGGAGCTCGGCTTCCCCCTCGAAGAGGTCGCCGTCCTCCTCGACGACCCGCACGCCGACCCGCAGGAGCACCTGCGACGCCAGCACACGCTGCTGACCGAGCGGATCGGCGAGCTCCAGAGGATGGCGGCGGCCGTCGAGCACGCCATGGAGGCGAAGAAGATGGGCATCAACCTCACCCCCGAGGAGAAGTTCGAGGTATTCGGGGACAAGGACCCCGAGCGCTACGCCGAGGAGTCCGCCCGCCGCTGGGGCGGCACCCACTCGCACCGGCTGGCCCAGGAACGCGCCGCCTCGTACGACAAGGAGGACTGGCAGCGCATGAAGGGCGAGGTGGACGCGTGGGGCGCCGCCTACCGGGCCCTGCTGGACGAGGGCCACGAGCCCACCTCCGAGGAGGCGATGGACCTCGCCGAGGCCCACCGCCGCCACATCACCACCTGGTTCTTCGAGTGCCACCCGAAGACCCACGAGGGGCTCGCCGAGATGTACGTCGCCGACGAGCACTTCCACGCCTTCTACGAGTCCCTCGCCCCGGGCCTCCCCGAGCACCTCCTCGCGGCCGTCCGGGCGAACGCGGCCCGCCACACCACCTGACCCCCGCAGGCGCCGGCCACCCGTCGGGCCCGGCCGGCGCCGACCGCGAGCGCCCACGGCACCCGGACGGCGCCGGCCCAGCTCGGACGCCTGGGCACGCCCGGACGCCTGGGCACGCCCGGACGCCTGGGCACGCCCGGACGCCTGGGCATGCTCGGACGCCCGGGCACGGCCGAACGCCCGGGCACGGCCGGACGCCCGGGCACGCCCGGCGCCCCGTGTGTCAGGCGCGTTCCGCGATCACCACCGCGGTGCCGTACGCGCAGACCTCGGTTCCGACGTCCGCCGCCTCCGTCACATCGAAGCGGAACATCAGCACGGCGTTCGCGCCGCGCGCCCGGGCCTGCTCCACCAGGCGTTCCATCGCCTGGTTGCGGGTCTCCACGAGGGTCTTCGTCAGACCCTTCAGCTCCCCGCCGATCATCGACTTCAGCCCCGCACCGATCTGGCTGCCCAGATGACGCGAGCGCACGGTGAGTCCGAAGACCTCACCGATGACCTGCCTGACCTCGTATCCCGGCACGTCGTTCGTGGTGACGACCAGCACGTCGGGCTGCGGCCCCTGGCCGCCGCCGTACTCCTCGATGCCCATCGGCATGCACCTCCTGACCCCCCACCCTCAGGCGCCGGGGCCCGGTCCGCATCCCGTGGGAGCCGGGTGGAACCGGGGGCGTTCGGTCGGCGTTGATAGCTTGGGGCCAGCCGTCCCCCAAGCCCCCACCGACCGCAGGAGCCCGGAACCCGTGAACACGCTTGCCCTCGGACCGAGCTGGCTGGACCCGGACTATCTGATTCAGACCTTTGGTCTGATCGGTGTCCTGGTGATCGTCTTCGCCGAGTCCGGTCTCCTCATCGGGTTCTTCCTGCCCGGCGACTCGCTCCTCTTCACCACCGGCCTCCTCGTCACCACCGGCAAGCTGGACACGCCGCTGTGGCTGGTGTGCACCCTGGTGGTGGCCGCCGCCGTCGTCGGCGACCAGGTCGGCTACCTCTTCGGCCGGAAGGTCGGCCCGTCCCTCTTCAAGCGGCCCGACTCCAAGCTCTTCAAGCAGGAGAACGTCGAGAAGGCGCACGCGTTCTTCGAGAAGCACGGCCCGAAGTCGCTGATCCTGGCCCGCTTCGTCCCCATCGTGCGGACGTTCACGCCGATCATCGCCGGTGTCAGCCGGATGAACTACCGCTCGTTCATCACGTTCAACATCATCGGCGGCGTGCTGTGGGGCGCCGGCGTGACCCTGCTCGGCGCCTCCCTCGGCAAGGTCGAGTTCGTCCACCGGCACATCGAGATGATCCTCGTCGGCATCGTCCTGATCTCCGTGATCCCGGTCGCCATCGAGCTCCTCCGCGCCCGCTCCCAGTCGAAGAAGGCCGAGGCCGCCGACGACCACGACGCCCCGGGCACCCCGAACCCCGGGTCGCCCCGCGGCGGCCGCCACGCCAAGCGCTAACCGGAACGCCCGAGCCCGCACCCGACCCGCGGGCCCACCGACCCGCGGGCCCACCGGCCCGAAACCCCGAAGCCCGCGGGACCGAAATCCGAAGCCCGCGGACCCGAAACCCGAAGCCCGCGGACCCGAAACCCCGAAGCCCGCGGGCCCACCGGCTCCCAAGCCCGCGGGCCCGGGCTAGAAGCCTCGGGTCCGCTTCGCCGCCCGGCGCGCCGACGCCGCGCTGGGCGCCTGCATGAAGAGCCGGGCCAGCTCGCTTCCGAGGTTCACCCCGATCGCGATCGCCAGGGCCAGGGCCGCCGCCTTCGCCAGCGAGGCGAAGCCCTGGTCCAGGTTGTTCTGGGCTATGGCGAGCACCCCGAAATACGTCGCGGAACCCGGCAGCAGCGGGCCGATCGCCGCCGTCACGTACGGCAGCGACGAGGTGTGGTGGTAGCGGGCGATCAGCTGGCCGAAGAGCCCGACCAGGCCCGCCGCCACCGCCGTCGCCATCACCGTCGAGGCCTGCGCGGTCACCGCGATGGACGCGTAGATCACCCAGGCGACCCCGCCGTTCAGCGTCGCGAACAGCACCGTCGACCGCGACTGCTGCAACAGGATCGCGAAGGTCGCGCAGAGCACCATCGACGCCAGGATCTGCGTCACCGGCCGCTCCACCGGCCGCAGCACCCCCTCCGGATTCAGCTGCGCGTCGAACTGCACGGCGACGTACAGCACCGACAGCACGCCCACCACGATCGCGACGAAGAAGTACGCGACCTCCAGGAGCCGGGCCGAGGCCGTGATGTAGAAACCGGTCAGACCGTCCTGCACGGCCGCCACCAGCGCCCGGCCCGGAATCAGCGCGAACAGACCACCGGTGATCACCGCCGACGGCCGCAGGTCCGCGTGCAGCAGCGTCAGGAGCACCCCCATCGCCGCCGGCGGCATCGCCGCCACCAGGAACTGGTAGAACTCCGGCAGCCCCCGCCCCGCGCACAGCCACGCCAGACGGTCACCGAGCACCGCGCCCAGCGCCGCCACCAGGAACACCGTCGCCCCGCCGCCGAGCAGCACCGAGGCCGCGCCGGCGAGGACGCCGGCCGCCGCCGTCAGCACCCATCCCGGATACGGATGCCGGTTGCGCCGTATCTCCGCGAGCCGCCGGTACGCCTCCTCCGGCGACACCTCGTGCGCCCGCGCGTTGATGTCCGAGAGCAGCTGGTACACCGCCGCGAGCCGGGTGTAGTCCGTCCCCCGGCGCCGTACCGTCCGGTTCGCCGTGATCGGGTCGTCCACGAGCGACGGCTGGTACGTGACGGACAACAGGGTGAACGTCACCGTCGGCTCCACCCGGTCGAGACCGTACGAGCGGCAGATGGCGAACATCGCCGCCTCGACGTCCTCGGCGCCCTCACCGCCCGCGAGCAGCAGCTCGCCGATACGCAGGGTCAGGTCGAGCACACGCGGCACCGACGGCCCCGACTCGTCCTCCTTGCGGGACGCCTCCGGCACCGGCCGCTCGTGCACCGGCAGCCGCAGCATGGTCCGCATCCGGTCCTGCCACGGCGCGTCCTGCGAGATCCGCACCAGGGGGACCCCGTACGCCGGAGTGAACACGGCCGGCGAGGTCTTCGACGAGTACGTCGCCGGCGGCGCGAACGCCGAACCCTCCTGCTCCGGCGGCGGCTCCGGCGTCAGACCGGCGGGCAGCGCGAACTCGGAGGTCGGATGCTCCTCCTCGGGCGGTGCGGGCTGCTCCACCCCGGCCGGCGGCACGAACGCGCTGCGCGCCTCGTCCGACGGGGGCTTCCGGTCCTCCGGAGCCTCCTCCTCGGGGCCCTCCGGCTCCGCCACCACTCTCTCCGCCTCATCCCCAGGGAATCGTGGATTCCAGTATGAAGGTGCGACGGACGTGCGAAAGGCGGTACACCCGGGAGAGGTGCACCGCCTTCACACGATCACGACAGCACGGGCTCAGTGGCCGCCCTGCTCCTTGGCGCGCGCGTAGGACTTCTCGATCTCCGCCTCGGCCTCGGCGCGGCCGACCCAGTCGGCGCCCTCGACGGACTTGCCGGGCTCCAGGTCCTTGTAGACCTCGAAGAAGTGCTGGATCTCCAGGCGGTCGAACTCGGCCACGTGGTGGATGTCGCGCAGGTGCTCCATGCGCGGGTCCGTCGCCGGGACGCACAGCAGCTTGTCGTCGCCGCCGGCCTCGTCCGTCATGCGGAACATGCCGATGGCGCGGCACTTGATCAGGCAGCCCGGGAAGGTGGGCTCGTCGAGGATGACGAGCGCGTCCAGCGGGTCGCCGTCCTCACCCAGGGTGTTCTCGACGTAGCCGTAGTCGGTCGGGTAGGCCGTCGACGTGAAGAGACGACGGTCCAGACGGATGCGACCGGTCTCGTGGTCGACCTCGTACTTGTTCCGCGATCCCTTGGGGATCTCGATGAGAACGTCGAACTCCACGGGTGGCTCCTCCTGAATCAACACAAGTGAATGCTCGCGACGGCGCGCGGTGATTAAGTGTCCCTCACGCACGTGTGTGATCGCGAAAGGGGCTGGTCAGCAGATGCCGCAGCCGAGAACGTGGCAGCTCACGGCGGGCTCCGCAGCCCTCGGACTCGCCCTGGCGGCCGCAGCGGTGACCGCGGCCGGACCATGGGACGGAGGTCAGCGTACGGCCGAACGGGCCCGCGCCGCCGCCCCCGAGGCGGGTGGCACGCGTCACGCCCCCGCCCCCGCGCCCCCCGCACCCCGCCGCCCCGCCCCCGCGCCCAGCGCCCCCGGCGTCCTCACCGCCCTGCACGCCCCCGCGCCCGCCGGGCGCCCCGCCGACCTCGCCGCCGTCCTCGTCCCGCTCCTCGGCGACCCCGGCCTCGGCCCCCTCCGCACCGCCTCCGTCGTCGACACGGCCACCGGCCGGCAGCTGTACGGCGAAGGCACCGGCACCCCGATGACCCCCGCCTCCACCGTCAAGATCGCCACCGTCGCGGCCGCGCTCTCCGCCCTCGGCACCGACCACCGCATCGCCACCACCGTCACCGCCACCCCCGACGGCCGCACCGTCACCCTCACCGGCGGCGGCGACCCCACCCTCGACCCGGCCCGCCTGGCCGCCCTCGCCACCGACACCGCCCGCGCCCTCACACGACGCGGCCACACCTCCGTACGCCTCACGTACGACACGCACCTCTACCAAGGCCCCCAGCTCCACCCCATCGGCCCCAACGAGAACATCGCCCCCGTCGTCGCCCTCATGACCGACGAGGGCCGCCTCGACGACAGCCGCAGCGGCCCCGCACCCCGCACCGCCGACCCCGCCGGCGACACCGCCAGGGCCTTCGCCGGCCTCCTCGCCCGGGCCGGCGTCCAGGTCACCGGCGACCCCGCCCCCGGCCGCACCCCGAAGGCCGAACCCCTCGCCCGCACCCACTCCGCGCCCCTCGCCGACCTCGCCGAGCGCACCCTGACCCACAGCGACAACGACCTCGCCGAGGCCCTCGCCCGGCAGACCGCCCTCGCCCACGAACGCCCCGCCAGCTTCCAGGGCGCCGAGCGGGCCGTACGCGACGAGATCGCCCGCCTCGGCCTGCCCGTCGCCGGAGCCCGCTTCGCCGACGGCAGCGGACTCGACCGCCGCGACCGGGTCTCCGCCGCCCTCCTCACCGGCCTCCTCACCCGCGCGGCCGACCCCGCCCGCCCCGCCCTGCGCCCCCTCCTCACCGGCCTCCCCGTCGGCGGCTTCACCGGCACCCTCGCCGGCCGCTACGACCCGGGCTCCCCGGGCGCCGGCCTCGTCCGCGCCAAGACCGGCACCCTCACCGGCGTCAACACGCTCGCCGGCACCGTCGTCACCCCCGACGGCCGCCTCCTCGCCTTCGCCTTCCTCGCCGGCCGCACCCCCTCCCCGTACGAGGCCCAGCCCGCCCTCGACCGGCTCTCCGCCGCCCTGGCCGAAGCCGGCTGACACCGACCCGGACCACCACCGACCCGCACCGAACCGACACCGATCCGGCGCCGAGACCGTACGGTTGACGCATGACGAGCATCGGTGGCGCAGGCACATCCGGGATGGTCGACTGGAACCTCGCGGTCGCGACCGCGACCCGCCTCGTGCGGCCCGGACCCGAAGTCAGCCGCGACGAGGCCCGCGAGGTCGTCGCCGAACTCCGCAGGCACGCCAAGGCGTCAGAGGAACACGTCCGCGCCTTCACGCGGATGATCCCCGAAGGCACCGAACCCCACGACACACCCGTCCTCGTCGTCGACCGCGCCGGCTGGATCAAGGCCAACGTCGCCGGCTTCCGCGAACTCCTCACCCCGCTCCTCGACAAGATGCAGGACCGCCGCGCCGGCACCCCGGGCGGCGCCGTCCTCGGCGCCTTCGGCGGCAAGATCACCGGCGTCGAGCTCGGCATGCTCCTGTCCTTCCTGGCCTCCCGCATCCTCGGCCAGTACGAGACCTTCGCCCCCACCACCCGCGACCTCCCGGGAAGCAGCGAAGGCGGCGGACGCCTCCTCCTCGTCGCACCCAACATCGTCCACGTCGAACGCGAGCTCGACGTCACCCCGCACGACTTCCGGCTCTGGGTCTGCCTCCACGAGGAGACCCACCGCACCCAGTTCACCGCCGTCCCCTGGCTCCGCGACCACCTCCGGGGCGAAATCCAGTCGTTCCTCAGCGCCACCGACGTCGACCCCGGCACCGTCGTCGAACGCCTCCGCGAAGCCGCCCAGACCCTCGCCGGCGGCCGCCCCGAAGGCGAGGAGGGCGAGCCCTCCCCCTCCCTCGTCGAACTCGTCCAGACCCCCGAACAGCGCGAGATCCTCGGCCGCCTCACCGCCGTCATGTCCCTCCTCGAAGGCCACGCCGACTACGTCATGGACGGTGTCGGACCCCAGGTCGTGCCCTCCGTCGCCGAGATCCGCGAGAAGTTCAAGGAGCGCCGCGCCCGCGGCGCCTCCCGCCTCGACCTCGCCCTGCGCAAACTCCTCGGCCTCGACGCCAAGCTCCGCCAGTACCGCGACGGCGAGCGCTTCGTCCGCGCCGTCGTCGACCAGGTCGGCATGGACGGCTTCAACCGCGTGTGGACCTCCCCCAACACGCTCCCCACCAAGGCGGAGATCGCCGCCCCCGCCGACTGGATCGCGAGGGTGCACCGTAAGGCAGACTCGTGAGACCGGTGCGTCAGACGGCATAGGAACACGTGAGAACACCCCGCCAATCACCCATCCGAGGGACCCTGGGTAGGGGGTGAGGCGTGCAATGCTCGGGTAACGGCCGGGTTTCTGTCACCATCGACGCACTCTGAGTGACCGAACCCCCCTTTCCGACCGTTAAGACTCCGACCGAGGCACCCCACCCCATCACGAAGGGCACCGGACATGGGTCCCCATCCTGCGGTCGCGGCGATACGCCTGGCGGTCCGCCGCGTACTCCACGACGTTCTCACCGAGCACCAGACCGACCCCACCACACCCGACGCGCACCCACCCCTCGTGCTCGTCGCCTGCTCCGGAGGCGCCGACTCCATGGCGCTCGCCTCCGCCCTCGCCTTCGAGGCCCGCAAGCTTCCCGTGCGCGCCGGCGGCATCACCGTCGACCACGGCCTCCAGGACGGCTCCGACCACCGGGCCACCGAGGTCGCCGGACGCATGGCCGCGCTCGGCCTCACCCCCTCCGAGGCCGTCTCCGTCACCGTCGGCCGCGAAGGAGGCCCCGAGGCCGCCGCCCGCGACGCCCGGTACGCGGCGCTCGACGCCGCCGCCGAGCGCCACGGAGCCGCCGCGATCCTCCTCGGCCACACCCGCGACGACCAAGCGGAAACCGTCCTGCTCGGGCTCGCCCGCGGCTCCGGCATCCGCTCGCTCTCCGGCATGGCCGCGATCTCCGGCACCTCCGGCCGCTACCGGCGCCCCTTCCTCCAGCTCGACCGCCAGACCGTCCGCAAGGCCTGCGTCGCACAGGAACTCGCCGTCTGGGACGACCCCCACAACAGCGACCCCGCCTACACCCGCTCCCGGCTCCGCCACGAAGGCCTCCCCGCCCTCGAAAAGGCCCTCGGCAAAGGCGTCGTCGAAGCCCTCGCCCGAACGGCCCAGCTCTCCCGCGACGACGCCGACGCCCTCGACACCTGGGCCGCCGACGCCGAGACCGCCGTACGCGACGAGGCGGGCGCCCTCGAATGCGCCAAGCTCTTCGGGCTGCCCCCCGCCGTACGCCGCCGCGTCCTGCGCCGCGCCGTCATCGCGGAGGGCGCCCCCGCCGGCTCCCTCTTCGCCCGGCACATCGAGGAAGTCGACCGGCTCATCACCGGATGGCGCGGCCAGGGAGCCATCAACCTGCCCGGACGCGTCGAAGCCCGCCGCCAGGGTGGCAGACTGGTCATCCGGCAAGGCTGACGCACGCTGCAACGAAAGTGACCCGGGTGAACGAGAAGGACATGGGCACCGACCTCCAGTCGGTGCTCATCACCAAGGAAGAGATCGACGCCAAGCTGGCAGAGCTGGCCGCGAAGATCGACGCGGAATACGCGGGCAAGGACCTGCTCATCGTCGGTGTCCTCAAGGGCGCCGTGATGGTGATGGCGGATCTGGCTCGCGCCCTTTCCACCCCCGTCACCATGGACTGGATGGCCGTCTCCTCCTACGGCGCCGGCACCCAGTCCTCCGGCGTCGTCAGGATCCTCAAGGACCTCGACACCGACATCAAGGGCAAGCACGTCCTGATCGTCGAGGACATCATCGACTCCGGCCTGACCCTGTCCTGGCTCCTGTCGAACCTCGGCTCGCGCGAGCCCGCCTCCCTCGAGGTGTGCACCCTGCTGCGCAAGCCCGAGGCCGCCAAGGTCGCCATCGACGTCAAGTGGATCGGCTTCGACATCCCCAACGAGTTCGTCGTCGGCTACGGCCTCGACTACGCCGAGAAGTACCGGAACCTTCCGTTCGTCGGCACGCTCGCCCCGCACGTCTACGGCGGCTGACCGCTCCGCGGACGATCCCGCCGTTCGGGGAACCCGCACCGCCTTCCCTCCGTTGAACCACGGGAAGGCGGTCGCGGGCGACGATGCTGAGGTACCGTCCGAAGAACAGCTTTTTCACACAGCAGCACTCACAGCAGCATTTTCCTACGGGCAGGAGGGACGGGGCGTACTCGCTCCGTATGGATGGACGTGAAGCGATACTTCCGTGGGCCGGTCATGTGGATCGTGCTGGCCGTCCTCGCCGTGGTCGTGCTGATGCAGGTCGTCGGCTCGTCCGAGGGCTACAAGACGGTGGACACCGGCAAGGTCGTCCAGGCGATCGACAAGAACCAGGTCAAGCAGGCAAAGGTCACCACCGGCGACGAGCAGATCATCAAGATCGAGCTCATCGACGGCCAGAAGATCGACAAGAGCAGCAAGGTCCAGGCCAGCTACATCGGCAGCCAGGGCGTGGACGTCGCCGACAAGCTCCAGGAGAAGTTCGAAGCCGGGCAGATCGAGAAGGGCTACACCGTCTCCCCGACGAAGCAGTCGCCCTTCGTCTCGATCCTGCTCTCGCTCCTCCCCTTCGTCCTCATCGTGGTCGTCTTCCTCTTCCTGATGAACCAGATGCAGGGCGGCGGCTCCCGCGTCATGCAGTTCGGCAAGTCCAAGGCCAAGCTCATCACCAAGGACACGCCGAAGACCACCTTCGCCGACGTCGCAGGCTCGGACGAGGCCGTCGAGGAACTCCACGAGATCAAGGAATTCCTCCAGGAGCCCGCGAAGTTCCAGGCCGTCGGCGCCAAGATCCCCAAGGGCGTCCTGCTCTACGGCCCGCCCGGAACCGGCAAGACGCTCCTCGCGCGCGCCGTCGCCGGCGAGGCCGGCGTGCCGTTCTACTCGATCTCCGGCTCCGACTTCGTCGAGATGTTCGTCGGCGTCGGCGCCAGCCGCGTCCGCGACCTCTTCGAACAGGCCAAGGCCAACGCGCCCGCCATCGTCTTCGTCGACGAGATCGACGCCGTCGGACGCCACCGCGGCGCCGGCCTCGGCGGCGGCCACGACGAGCGCGAACAGACCCTCAACCAGCTCCTCGTCGAGATGGACGGCTTCGACGTCAAGGGCGGTGTCATCCTCATCGCGGCGACGAACCGCCCCGACATCCTCGACCCCGCCCTCCTGCGCCCCGGCCGCTTCGACCGGCAGATCGCCGTCGACCGCCCGGACATGCAGGGCCGCCTGGAGATCCTCAAGGTCCACCAGAAGGGCAAGCCGGTCGCCCCGGACGTCGACCTCGGCGCCGTCGCCCGACGCACCCCCGGCTTCACCGGTGCCGACCTCTCCAACGTCCTCAACGAGGCGGCGCTCCTCACCGCCCGCAGCGACCAGAAGCTGATCGACAACAAGGCTCTGGACGAGGCGATCGACCGTGTGGTCGCGGGCCCGCAGAAGCGGACCCGGATCATGTCGGACAAGGAGAAGAAGATCACCGCGTACCACGAGGGCGGCCACGCCCTGGTCGCGGCGGCCTCGCCGAACTCCGACCCCGTCCACAAGATCACCATCCTGTCCCGCGGCCGCGCCCTGGGCTACACGATGGTCCTCCCGGACGAGGACAAGTACTCGACCACCCGCAACGAGATGCTCGACCAGCTCGCCTACATGCTGGGCGGCCGCGCGGCCGAGGAGCTCGTCTTCCACGACCCGACCACGGGCGCGGCGAACGACATCGAGAAGGCCACCGCCACGGCCCGCGCGATGGTCACCCAGTACGGCATGACCGAGCGGCTCGGCGCCATCAAGTTCGGCGGCGATAACACGGAGCCGTTCCTCGGCCGCGAGATGGCGCACCAGCGCGACTACTCGGAAGAGGTCGCGGCGCTGGTCGACGAAGAGGTCAAGAAGCTCATCGAGACCGCGCACAACGAGGCCTGGGAGATCCTCGTCGAGAACCGCGACCTCCTCGACAACCTGGTCCTCGCGCTCCTCGAGAAGGAGACGCTGGGCAAGGAGGAGATCGCCGAGATCTTCGCCCCCATCGTCAAGCGCCCGGCCCGCCCGGCCTGGACCGGCTCCTCCCGCCGCACGCCCTCCACGCGTCCGCCGGTGCTCTCCCCCAAGGAGCTCGCCCTGACGAACAGCGCCAACGGCACGGCGAACGGCTCGGCCACCCCCGTGGACACGACCAAGGGCATCGACATCGCCCCGGTCGACACCCCCGAGGACTGACCGCCCGGCCACCCCGGAATGGATGCCACGCCCCCACAGGTTCTAGCCTGTGGGGGCGTGGCCACTTCGCGCACACACAGTCAGACGGAACGAGGCACAGGATGACCGACCCGGTGACGCTGGACGGCGAGGGCACGATCGGCGAGTTCGACGAGAAGCGCGCCGAGAACGCCGTACGAGAGCTCCTCATCGCGGTCGGCGAGGACCCGGACCGCGAGGGTTTGCAGCAGACCCCTGCACGCGTTGCACGCGCGTACAGGGAATTGCTGGCGGGGATGCGGCAAGCGCCAGAAGACGTCCTGACCACGACTTTTGACCTGGGTCACGACGAAATGGTCCTGGTGAAGGACATCGAGCTCGTATCGTTCTGCGAACATCATCTGCTCCCGTTCCATGGTGTGGCGCATGTGGGCTACATCCCGGCGGAGAGCGGCAAGATCACGGGGCTCTCGAAGCTGGCCCGTCTGGTCGACGTCTTCGCGCGGCGGCCGCAGGTCCAGGAGCGGCTGACCACGCAGATCGCCGATTCGCTGATGAAGATCCTCGAGGCCCGAGGTGCGATCGTCGTGATCGAGGCCGAGCACATGTGCATGTCCCTGCGCGGCATCCGCAAGCCGGGAGCGAAGACGACGACCTCGGCGGTCCGTGGGCAACTTCGTGACGCCACCACGCGTGCCGAGGCCATGTCCCTGATACTGGCCCGCTAGTAGCGGACCGTCCGGCTTGCTCCATAGCGTCCTTGATCAGCGGAGTTCATCGCTGATCAAGGGGGCGCCATGGGGTACGGGCCGACCAGCAAGATGCTGGTCGACCTGGTGGGCGGCTGCGCGCAGGCCAAGAACGTGGTTCCGGGCAGCGTCCTGTGGACGCTGGACGGCCTGCACAGGCCTGTCGGCCCGCCTGGAGGCGATGACCCGGCCGTCGGGCTGTCTGAAGCGGGACCTGCCCGGCTTCCGCGTGCGGGTGGTCTCTTCCGTACCTCTCCGATGCGCTGCGGCGCCACGTCGGCGGGGACGCCCACCACATGAGGCAACGCTTCCCCAGGGTGGTCCTACGGGACATCGAGACCTTCGAAACCCCACCTTTCTGGTGAACGGGCACCTCGCGCGCGAGCCCTGGTAGGGAGCTAGGGCCTGTCTGACGATTCCCGTCGGGTCCGGACCGCCCGGCACGCACGCTCGCCGCACGGCCGAAACGCCCAAGTAGCTCCGCTACGAGGGCGCCCCGGCCGCACGCCGATCGCACGCACCGAACGCCCCAGCCTGATCCGACGGGAATTGTCAGACAGGCCCTAGGCCGCCGGGGCCTGGTTCTTGTCGTCGTCCTCCGGGAGCTTGCAGACGCGTTCGAGGAAGAGGGCGGCGGTGATGACGGCGATGCCGGCGGCGACGGCGAGGGCGGCGTAGAGGGCCTGGTCGCGGCGGGCGGGGACGTCGAGGGAGCCGAGGAGGAAGACGCCCGTGCCGCCGTACATGCCGGCGACGAGGGCGGCGACGAGGGCGCTGGCCTGGCCGAAGACGACGGCGCGGGCGGCCATGAGGGGTTCGACGCCCTTGGCGCCGGGGCGCCGCTCGCGCTGGGCCTTGAGGCGGGCGCGGATCGAGAGGGCCGTCGCGGTGAGGATGACGGCGATCACGGCGAGGACGATGGGCGCGGCGATCGGCACGCTGGGGAGGGTGCCGACCGAGTCCCAGAGCCGGGCGGCACCCCAGGAGAGGATTCCGGCCACGAGGAACAGTCCGGTGAGCACCTTGAGCCTCAGTTGTTTCACCGGGTGTCCTTCACGTGGTCGCGGGTCGGTCTGCCACGAGCCTAACGACTACTCGGGCAGACGGAGTTCCAGATCGACACGGGGAGTGACGCCGGCGCTGCCGACGGCGGTGAGGAGGTCGGCCACCGGGCCGTGGCCGGGGAGCTGGGCCTCGGGGTCGACGTCGTGCCAGGGGGCGAGGACGAAGGCGCGCTGGTGGGCTCGCGGGTGCGGGAGGGTGAGGACGGGGTCCTCGGAGACGACGTCGGCGTACGCGATGATGTCGACGTCGAGGGTGCGGGCGCCCCAGCGCTCCTCGCGGACCCGGTGGAAGGCCTCTTCGACGGCGTGGGCGCGCTCCAGGAGCGAGGAGGGCGGGAGGGTGGTCCGTACGAGTGCCACGGCGTTGAGGTACGAGGGCTGGCTGCCGGGCTCGACGCCCCAGGGCTCCGTCTCGTAGACGGGGGAGACGGCCTTGACCCGGAGGCCGGGGGTGTCCGCGAGGGCGTCGACGGCCCCTTGGAGGGTCTCCAGGCGGTTGCCGAGGTTGGCGCCGAAGGCGAGGACGGCCCAGCGGGGGTTGGAGAGGGTGGTGTCGGCGGCGTCGACGGTGGCGACGACGGAGGCCGGTACGGGCTGGACGGTGGGGTCGCTCTGCGTCGGCTTCATCGTCGGCTCCGGGTGATCGTGATGGTGACGTCGTCGAAGGGCACGGTGATGGGGGCGTCCGGCTTGTGGACGACGACTTCCACCTCCTGGACCCCGGCGTGGCTGAGGCATTGCTGGGCGATGCGCTCGGCGAGGGTTTCGATGAGGTCGACGGGTTCGCCCTGGACGACGTCGACGACCTCTTCGGCGACGATGCCGTAGTGCACGGTCTTCGCCAGGTCGTCGTCGGCCGCCGCGGGGCGGGTGTCCAGGCCGAGGACCAGGTCCACGATGAAGGTCTGGCCCTCCTCGCGCTCCTTGGGGAAGACGCCGTGGTGGCCTCGGGCCTTGAGGCCGCGCAGCGCGACACGATCCACGCGAATCACTCCTGCTGTCGTAGTTCGGGTGGCCACGCAACCGGGTGCGGACGGCCGGGTGTCCACTCTCGAATCTACCTGCGGGGACCGACAGCGCTTGCCCTCGGGGGCGGTGGGCGGGTCAGGCGGGGGGTTCGGTGCCGTCCACGCCGGGGCCTTCGGGGGTGTCGGAGCCGTCGGCGTCGTCGTCCGTGAGGACGGGGGAGGCGTGGTGTGACCAGAGTTTCCAGCCGTCGGGTGTGCGGCGGAACACGTTGGTGGCGACCACGAGCTGGCCGACGAGGGGGCCGAGCTCGGCGCCGTCCTCGGCGGGGCCGCCGCTGAGGATGTTCTCGGTGCAGGTGACGACCGCGGTGTCGTCGGCCAGGGAGATCTCCAGGTCGGTGAGGAAGAACTGGATGTACTCGGTGTTCGCCATGA
Organism: Streptomyces sp. NPDC043176; assembly: GCF_056436715.1. Taxonomy (NCBI): domain Bacteria; kingdom Bacillati; phylum Actinomycetota; class Actinomycetes; order Kitasatosporales; family Streptomycetaceae; genus Streptomyces; species Streptomyces sp. NPDC043176. The sequence goes on along the minus strand of NZ_JBWKCA010000012.1, from coordinate 62,004 downwards.
TCAGCGCGTACGAGCGGAGCACCTCGCCGCGGCCGGTGAGGACGGGCCAGCCGGGGTGGACGCAGGTGATGGGGGTGGTGCCGTCGTTGAGCCAGAGGGCGGAGACGCCTTCGAAGTCGCCGGTTTCCATCGCCTCGTAGAAGGCGGTGTTGGCGGCTTCCACGGCTGCCTCGTCGGTGGTGCGGTCTGTGCGGCTCACGCGGCTCCCTCGTCGGTGGTGCGGTCTGTGCGGCTCACGCGGCTCCCTCGATGGCTCGGGCGACCCGGACGGCGTCGGCGGTGGCCCTGACCTCGTGGACGCGGACGGCCCACGCGCCCGCGTGGGCGGCGAGGGCGGAGACGGCGGCGGTGGCGGCGTCGCGTTCGCGGGCGGGTGGTGGTGTGGAGCCTTCGCGGGTGAGGACGTGGCCGAGGAAGCGTTTGCGGGAGGCGGCGACGAGGAGGGGGCGGCCGAGGGCGTGGAGCTCGGGGAGGTGGGCGACGAGGGCCAGGTCGTGGGGGGCGAGTTTGGCGAAGCCGAGGCCGGGGTCGACGACGATGCGCTCGGGGTCGATGCCGCCGGTGACGACGGCGTCCAGGCGGGTGCGGAGTTCGCCGAGGACTTCGCCGACGACGTCGTCGTACACGGCGAGGCTGTTCATGTCCTGGCTGAAACCGCGCCAGTGCATGACGACGAAGGGGACCTCGGCGGCGGCGACCGCGGGGACCATCTCGGGGTCGGCGAGGCCGCCGCTGACGTCGTTGACGAGGGTCGCGCCGGCTTCGACCGCGCGGGCGGCGACGTGGGCGCGCATGGTGTCGACGGAGACGGTGACGCCTTCGGCGGCGAGGCCGCGGACGACGGGGACGACGCGGCGGAGTTCTTCCTCCTCGTCGACGCGGGTGGCGCCGGGGCGGGTGGACTCGCCGCCGACGTCGACGAGGTCGGCGCCTTGGGCGGCGAGGTCGAGGCCGTGTTTGACGGCGGCCGTGGTGTCGAACCAGCGGCCGCCGTCGGAGAAGGAGTCGGGGGTCACGTTGACCACGCCCATGACCGCGCAGCGGTCCCACTCCGGCAGGCCTCGGGCGGTGCCCCGGTGGATCGTCGTACTCATGTGTCCAGCGTAGGGCCCAGGGGTGAGATCAGGCCGCGCGGAGCCTTCGGCGGGGCTTGCGCGGAGTTCTGGCCCGGGGTGTGTGCGGTCCGGGGTCAGGCTGCGCGGATCTCGCGTTCGGCGGGGGCGGTGAGGGTGTGGGCGCAGGGCCGGGGGGCGGGTGCGGGGCGGCGGCGGGTGAAGGGGCGGGGCAGGGTGAGGGTGACGAAGCCTTCGGCCTGCATGGCGGCGAAGCCGATGCGGGGGAGGTCGCGGCTGGTCCGGTAGACGACGAAGCGGGGTTCCCAGCGTGGCCGGAATTTGGCGTTGAACTTGTACAGCGATTCGATCTGGAACCAGCGGGAGAGGAAGACGAGCAGTCCGCGCCAGACGCGCAGGACGGGGCCCGCGCCGATCTTCTCGCCTCGGGCCAGGGCGGCGCGGAACATGGCGAAGTTGAGGGAGACGCGTTCGATGCCGAGACCGGGGGAGGCCTGGAGGGCGGCGACGATGAGGAGTTCGTTCATGCCGGGGTCGGCGGAGCGGTCGCGGCGCATGAGTTCGAGCGACATGCCGTCGGGGCCCCAGGGGACGAAGTGGATGACGGCTTTGAGGTCGCCGTAGGGGGATTCGGGGTCGCCGGCGTCGTCGTGTTTGTGGGCGGTCGCTATGACGGCGTCGCCGTCGCCGGGGGCGCCGATGCGGCCGAGGGCCATGGAGAAGCCGCGTTCCGTGTCGGTGCCGCGCCAGTCGGCGGCGGCGCGGCGGACGCGGGCGAGTTCGGTGTCGTCGAGGTCGCGGACGCGGCGGACCTGGGTGGTGTAGCCGTTGCGTTCGATGCGTTTGACCATTTGGCGGACGTTGCGCATGGGGCGGCCGGAGAGGGAGAAGTCGGCGACGTCGACGACGGCCTCGTCGCCGAGTTCGAGGGCGTCGAGGCCGGTTTCGCGGGTCCAGACCTGGCCGCCGGTTTCGGAGCAGCCCATGACGGCGGGGGTCCAGGAGTGGGCTTTGGCCTCGTCCATGAACCGTTCGATGGCGCCGGGCCAGGCTTCGACGTCGCCGATGGGGTCGCCGCTGGCGAGCATGACGCCGGAGACGACGCGGTAGCAGACGGCGGCTTTGCCGCTGGGGGAGAAGACGACGCCCTTGTCGCGGCGGAGTGCGAAGTGGCCGAGGGAGTCGCGGCCGCCGTGCTGGTCGAGGAGGGCGCGGAGCCGGGTCTCGTCCTCGTCGGTGAGGCGGGCGGCGGGGTGCTCGGGGCGGAAGGCGAGGTAGATGGTGGTGAGGGCGGTGAGCATGCCGAGGGCGCCGAGGGAGTAGCCGACGGTCCAGTCGACGCCGTTGGTGTAGCCGACGGGGCCTTCGACGCCGAGGAGTCCGTACAGGACGTGTTCGAGGCGGTCGGCGAGGCTGGGGTCGCCGATGACGCGGCGGGGGTGGGCGCTGACGATGACGAGGCCGAGGGCGATGGATCCGGCGCCCATGACGACGAAGTTGGCGAGGGCGCGCCAGCGGCTGCGGGGGTCGGGGAGGGCGGCGAACTCGTTGCGGTGGCGCAGCAGGAGGCCGAGGAGTGCGAGGGAGAGCAGGGCGCCGAGGACGGAGTGGCGCCAGACGAACTGGGCGAGGCCGCCGAGGGGGAGCAGGACGACGGCGGCGCGCCAGGCGCGGCGCTTGTGGCGCTTGAGGCCGTGGGCGAGGAGCAGGAGGAGGACGCCGGCGCTGAGGGAGAGGGCGGCGGAGAGGGGGCCGAGGGTGCCGGGGAGGACTTCGGCGATGGCGTGCATGCGGCTGGCGCGGAAGCGGGGGAAGACCCCGGCGGCGATGTCGATGAGGCCGATCAGGGTGCAGGCCGTGCCGACGAGTGCCGGAACCTTCTCGGGTCGGGGGCCGCGGAGAATCCGGCGTACCCGAACCGGAACCGTTCCGGATTTATCCCCATCTACCGTGACAGACATGGCTTCCCGTGCTTCCCGTGGTTCCTGTGGTCCCGCGAGGGGTCCTGCGAGGGTTCTCGACTCCGTCCGGGCCCTGCCGCGCGTTCGGGCGGGCCGTTCCGGCTGGTGCGCCTTCTAGGACGGAGCCGTGCGAGGTCGGGTTCATCGGTTCACAGGAAATTCTCGGAAAGAAGGCTCGGGCGTCTCATGGGTCTCACCAGCGACAAGGTCCTCTGGTCGGCAGTGGTGCTGGCCGTGGTGCTGTTCGCGGCCACGGTGCTGCTGTGGCCGCGGCTCGCGCGGGGCGGGTGGCGGAGCGTCGTGGGCCGGGTGGGGCTGCTCCTGGTGACGCAGCTGGCGTTGTTCGCGGCCGTGGGTCTGGCGGCGAACCGGTCGTTCCTCTTCTACGGTTCCTGGGCGGACCTGTTCGGCCAGGAGCAGGACATGGGGGTGGTCGTCGACCACGCGGCGGGCTCGAAGGACCTGCGGGTGGTGGGCACGCAGGCGCTCGACGTGCCGGGCGGCGGCCGTCCCGCGGTCGGCGGGCAGATACAGAAGGTCGTCGTGGCGGGGGACCGGTCGGGGATCGTCTCGCCGGCGTACGTGTACCTGCCCCCGGAGTACTTCCAGGAGCGGTACGCGCGGCGGACGTTCCCGGCGGCGGTGGTGCTCACGGGGTACCCGGGCACGGCGGAGAACCTGATCAAAGGGCTGAAGTACCCGCGGACGGCGTACCTCCAGGCGAAGGAGGGGCGGATGCAGCCGATGATCCTGGTGATGCTGCGTCCGACGGTGGCGCCGCCGCGGGACACGGAGTGCGTGGACGTGCCCGGCGGACCGAAGGCGGAGACGTTCTTCGCGGAGGACCTGCCGAGGGCGGTCTCGGAGGCGTACCGGGTGGGGGCCGAGCCCCGGAACTGGGGCTTCATGGGGAACTCGACCGGGGGCTACTGCGCCCTGAAGATCGCGATGCGTCATCCGGACCGGTTCGCGGCGGGGGCGGGGTTCTCGGCGTACTACCGGGCGGCGGAGGACGTGACCACGGGCGACCTCTTCCACGGTGACGAGCGGCTGCGCCGGCGGTCGGACCTGCTGTGGAGTCTGGACCACCTGCCGCAGGGGCGGTCGTCGTTCCTGGTGACGACGTCGAAGCGGGGCGAGGACAACCTGAAGGCGACGCGGGAGTTCGTCCGGAAGGTGAAGAGCCCGGCGACGGTCTCCTCGATCACGCTGGAGAGCGGCGGCCACAACTTCAACACGTGGAACAGGGAGATCCCGCCGGGGCTCGTGTGGATGGGCGCGAAGCTCCGCGCGAACTGACGCTCACTCCGGCGTGGCCCGGCGCAGGGCGCGGTGGACGCCGGCCGGGGTGAGGACGCCGAGCGGCCGCCCGTCGGCGCCGGTGACCGCGAGGCGGCCGGTGTCGTGCTGGAGGAGTACGGCCAGGGCGTCCTTGAGGGAGGTGCCGAGGGGTACGTGGATGCCGTCCTCGTATTCCTCGGGGCCTCCGACGTACCCTTCGGGGCTTCCCTTCCAGATGTCGAGGTCGGCCTCGGTGACGGGGGTGACGGCGAGCCGCTTGAGGCCGCGGTCGCTGCCGACGAAGTCCGCGACGTACGGGGTGGCGGGGGAGCCGAGGACGGTGGCGGGGGTGTCGAACTGCTCGATGCGGCCCTGCCCGTAGACGGCCATGCGGTCGCCCATGCGGACGGCCTCCTCGATGTCGTGGGTGACGAGGAGGACGGTCTTGCGGACGGTGGCCTGGAGGGTGAGGAACTCGTTCTGGAGGCGCTCGCGGACGACGGGGTCGACGGCGCCGAAGGGCTCGTCCATGAGGAGGACGGGCGGGTCGGCGGCGAGGGCGCGGGCGACGCCCACCCGCTGGCGCTGTCCGCCGGAGAGCTGGGCGGGGTAGCGGGAGCCGTAGGTGGCCGGGTCGAGGCCGACGAGGTCGAGGAGTTCGGCGGCACGCGCGCGTGCGGCGGCCTTCTTCCAGCCGAGGAGGGCGGGGACGGTCGCCGTGTTGTCGAGGACGGTGCGGTGGGGGAAGAGGCCGACCTGCTGGATGACGTAGCCGATCTTGCGGCGCAGGGCGACGGGGTCGACGCCGGCGACGTCCTCGCCGTCGACCAGGACGCGGCCCGAGGTGGGCTCGACGAGCCGGTTCACCATCATCATCGTGGTCGTCTTGCCGCAGCCGGACGGCCCGACCAGGGTGACGAGTTCGCCCTCGGCGACCTCGAAGGAGAGGTCGTCGACGGCCGTGGTGCCGTCGGCGTACCGCTTGGTCACGTGCTCGAACCGGATCATGGTTCCCCATTCTGGCCCCTGGGCGCAGGGGGTGTGTGAAGGGCGTGTTGCCGCATTGTGGCGGGTTCCGGTGATTGTCGGTGGCGGGGGTTAGGGTCGTCAGACAAGCGTTCGGGAAGGTGGACGGCCCGGGGGGAGGGACGATGAGCGCGCCGAACTGTCTGGTCGCGAACGACTGGATCTGCGGGGAGTACCTGCGCACGCGGGGACAGGAGCTGACGGACGCTCTGCTCCAGCATGTGGGAATCACGGTGGCGTCCGTGCTGATCGCCCTCGTGGTCTCGGTCCCCCTCGCGCTGCTCGTGCGGGCCAGGCCCCGGTTCGCCGCCCCGGTCCTCGGGCTGACCACCCTGCTCTACACCGTGCCGTCGCTCGCGATGTTCTCGCTGCTGCTGCCCTTCTTCGGACTCTCCGCCGCGCTCGTGGTGACCGGCCTCGTGCTGTACGCCCTGACGATCCTCGTGCGGAACACGCTGGCGGGGCTCGCCGCGGTGCCCGCCGAGACGCGGGAGGCCGCCCGGGGCATGGGGTACGGCTCGTGGCGGCTGCTCTGGGAGGTCGAACTCCCGCTGGCGCTGCCGGTGCTGATGGCCGGCATACGGATGGCGACGGTCTCCACGATCGCGCTGACCACGATCGGCTCGGTCGTCGGCCGCGGCGGCCTCGGCAACCTCATCGAGGACGCGCTGCCGACCTTCTTCAAGGCGCAGATGCTCGCCGCCTCCGTGCTCTGCGTGCTGCTCGCCGTCATCGCCGACCTGCTTCTCCTGGGACTCCAGCGGCTGCTCACGCCGTGGACCCGGATACGGACCGCGCCGGGAGGTGGCTGAGATGGGGGTCGTGACGGATGCCTGGGCCTGGCTCACCACCGGCGCGCACTGGACGGGCGCGGACGGCATCGGGCAGCGGCTCGCCGAGCACGTGTACGTGAGCGGGGCGGCCCTGCTGATCGCGTCGGCGGTCGCGCTGCCGCTGGGGCTCTGGCTCGGCCACCTCGGCCGGGGCGGGACGCTCGCGGTGAACGTGTCCAACGTGGGGCGGGCGGTCCCCGTCTTCGCAGTGCTCGCCCTGTTCATGGTGTCGCCCCTGCGCAACGCCGGGTACGTGCCGACCGTCGTGGCCCTGGTGCTGTTCGCGGTACCCCCGCTCCTCACCAACGCGTACGTGGGGATGCGGGAGGTGGACCGGGCCGCCGTGCGGGCCGCGCGGGGCATGGGGATGACCGGCGGACAGCTCTTCCGGCGGGTCGAACTCCCGCTGGCCCGGCCGGTGGTGATGACCGGGGTCCGCTCGGCCGCGGTGCAGGTGGTGGCCACGGCGACCGTGGCGGCGATGGTCGGCCAGGGCGGTCTGGGCCGGATCATCACGGCCGGCTTCGCCACGTACGACACGGCGCAGGTGGTCGCGGGCGCCGTGCTCGTGGCCCTGCTCGCCCTCCTCGTGGAGGGCGTGCTGGCGGGCGCGGACCGACTGCTCGCGGGACCGGCGCGGGCGCGACGACTCGACGGCTGAACGAACGAACGAACTGAGAGGGGTGGTTTCGTGGACAGGATCTCGCGCATCACGGGTGCGGTACTGGGGACGGCGGCGCTGACCGTCGCCCTCGCCGCGTGCGGCGGCGACAGCCTGGAGGGCAGCAGGAAGGGCGAGGGGGGCTCGGCGGGTTCCGGCGGCGGTGGGGGCACGCAGGACAAGGGCTCGCTGGTCGTCGGCGCGGCGGCGTTCACCGAGGCCAAGGTGCTGGCCGAGCTGTACGCCCAGTCGCTGCAGGCCGCCGGATACACCGTCTCCATCACGACCGTGAAGAACCGCGAACTGTACGAGCCCTCCCTGGAGAAGGGCGAGATCGACGTCGTACCGGAATACGCGGCGACGATCGCGGAATTCCTCAACGCGAAGGTGAACGGGCCGAAGGCGCCCGAGGAGAAGCCGGTCGCCTCCGGTGACGCGACGGCGACCGTCGAGGCGCTGCGGAAGCTCGCGGAACCGCGCGGTCTGAAGGTGCTCGCGGTCGGCGCGGCCGTCGATCAGAACGCCTTCGCGGTGACCGAGGAATTCGCCGGGAAGAACAAGTTGACGACCCTTTCCGATCTCGGCCGGGCCAAGCTGAAGGTGAAGATCGCGGCCGGTGACGAATGCGCGGTACGGCCGTTCTGCGCGCCCGGTCTGAAGAAGACGTACGGCATCGACGTGACCGGGATCGACCCCAAGGGCGTCGGTACCCCGCAGGCCAAGCAGGCGGTCAAGGACGGCGTGGACCAGCTGGTCCTGACCACCACCACGGACGCCACGATCGACTCCTACGGCCTCGTCCTCCTCACCGACGACAAGAAGCTGCAGAACGCCGACAACGTGCTGCCCGTGGTCAACGCGAAGGACGCCGGTTCTCCGGAGATAGCCGCCGCGCTCGACCGGCTCACCAAGGTGCTGACCACAGCGGATCTCGCCGAACTGAACCGCAAGGTGGACGCCGAGCGGGCGAAGCCGGAGGACGTCGCCAAGGCCTATCTGGTGGAGAAGGGGCTGGTCGACAAGTAGTCCGCGGGTGAGGGGAGTCGACCCGAAACGGAACCGGAACGGTCGATATCCACTTCTGGTGACGAGAAGTGGCCAAGAGATTGCCGGGCCGAGACCCCACACGGCGCCTACGCACGGTAAATTTCAGGCCATGCCACGTGGACGCCACCGCCATTCCCCGCCTCTGCACAAGCTGCTGCCGCCCTCCGCGGTCGCCGGCGCCGCGGTCGTGTGCGCCGCGGCCGCCTGGCTGCCCGGCGAGCTGGTGGTCGCGCGGCTGCTCGCCGCCGCCGCGGCGGCGGCCGCGGTCACCGGTGCCGTCCTCATGCGCAGTTGGGACCGGAGCGCCGGACTGCGGGTCGCCGAGCTCGACCGGGCGCGCACCGCCGACCAGTGGAGGTCCGAGGAACGGATGGCCGAGCTGGAGTCCGACCTGGAGGAGTCCCGCGCCCTGCGCGCCAAGCTCGACGCCAAGCTCCGCGCCAAGCGCGTCGAGCTCGCCGGGCTGCGCGGCGAGCACGCCGACCTGCTCCGCCGGTACGCCACCGCCGAGACCGAGCGGGCCAGCGCACTGGAGGGCGCCCGCGTCCTCGCCCTGGAGACCGCCGCCGAGACCAAGGCCCTGCCGGCCGCCTCGGCCGCGCCGACCCCCGAGGCCTACCGCCGCGCCGCCCAGGCCCTGCGCGACCTCCCGCGCAACGCCGCCGCGCAGCAGGCCCGCCGCACCATCGAAGCCGCCCGCGCCCGCGACCTCGCCGAACGGGCCCGCGAGACGGAGGAGCCGCAGGGGAAGCACGCGGCGGCCGCCGGAACCGAGCACGCCCGCCCGGCCGCCACCCTCGCCCTCCCGGCGGCCGCGCCCGCCGCCGCGCTGCCCGCGGTGCCGACCGCCAGCGCGATCGTCCCCTACGCGGCCCGCCGGCCCGTCGCGCGGCCCGAGGGCGGCTTCGACTTCTTCGGTACGCAGAAGGCCGCCGCCATCGAGGCCGTCCAGGACACCGACCTCGCCGACGTCGTCGGCGAGGAGGCCCTCGCCGCGCCCTTCCTCACCCCCGTCGGGACGCCGCCCGGGGCGATCGGCCACGTCATCGACCTCACCGCCCACGACGAGACCGAACAGCTCGACGTAGCCACCCTCCGCAACGCCGTCAGCTCCTGACCCCCGCCCCAACGCGAGCCCACGCCCGCCCGGGCCGCCGCCCGCTGCCGTATGGACCTGCGCCCGCTGCCGTGTGAGCCTGTGCCCGCCTGGGCTGGCGCCCGCTGCCGTATGGGCCTACGCCCGCCGACGTGTGGGCCTTCGCCCACGCCCCGTGGCCGTCGCCGCACCCACCCGCCGTGTGGGCAATCGTCCCGCTGGGCGGGACGGGTGGGCACACGGGACGGCGCCCTCGGCGGCGCCTCCGCCCTTTGTGCCCTGGCCCGCACCGGTTGTGCACCGAGCAAAGGGTGCGGGTTCAGGCGCGGAAGCCTGGGCCCGGCACGGGGCGCCGTCCGTTGTGCCCACCCGTTCCGCCCCAGCGGAACGATTGCCCACAACGGGGGGCGAGGGCGCAGCCCGCAACGGGCGGGGCGCGGCCCACGAGGGGCGGGCGCGGCCCATAACGGGCGGGCGTGGCCCACAACACGGGCGCGACCCACGACGGGCGGGGGCGGCCCACAACGAGGGCGCGGCCCGGGGCGGGGTTACTTGTCGATGTCGCCGACGACGAAGAAGAGGGAGCCGAGGATGGCGACCATGTCGGCGACGAGCGTCCCCGGCAGCAACTCCACCAGCGCCTGGATGTTGTTGAAGGACGCGGAGCGCAGCTTGAGCCGGTAGGGCGTCTTCTCGCCCTTGGAGACGAGGTAGTAGCCGTTGACCCCGAGGGGGTTCTCGGTCCACGCGTACGTGTGGCCCTCCGGCGCCTTGAGCACCTTCGGCAGCCGCTGGTTGATCGGCCCGGGCGGCAGCTCGGCCATCCGGTCGAGGCAGGCGTCGGCGAGGTCGAGGGAGTTGTGGGTCTGGTCGAGCAGGCACTCGAAGCGGGCGAGGCAGTCGCCTTCGTCGCGGACGGCGACCCGCAGGGTGTCCTGGAGGTCCCCGTAGGCGAGGTACGGCTCGTCACGGCGCAGGTCGAAGTCGACGCCCGAGGCGCGGGCGATCGGCCCGGACACCCCGTACGCGTGCACGGAGGCCTGCGACAGGACGCCGACCCCGCGGGTACGGCCGCGGAAGATCTCGTTGCCGAGGACCAGCCGGTCGTACACGTCCATCCGCGACCGCACGTCCGCGACGGCCTGCCGCGCCCGGCCGAGCCAGCCGGCCGGCAGGTCCTCCTTGAGGCCGCCGACCCGGTTGAACATGTAGTGCATCCGGCCGCCGGAGACCTCTTCCATCACCGCCTGGAGCTCCTCGCGCTCCCGGAAGGCGTGGAAGACCGGCGTGATGCCGCCCAGTTCGAGGGGGTAGGAGCCGAGGAACATCAGGTGGTTGAGGACCCGGTTCAGCTCGGCGAGGAGCGTCCGCGTCCATACGGCGCGCTCCGGGACCTCCATGCCCAGCATCCGCTCGACGGCCATGACCACGCCGAGCTCGTTGGAGAACGCGGAGAGCCAGTCGTGCCGGTTGGCCAGCATGATGATCTGCCGGTAGTCCCGCGCCTCGAAGAGCTTCTCGGCGCCCCGGTGCATGTACCCGATCACCGGCTCGGCCTCCCGCACGACCTCGCCGTCGAGCACCAGCCGCAGCCGGAGCACCCCATGGGTCGAAGGATGCTGCGGTCCGATGTTCAGCACCATGTCGGTGCTCTCCGCCGCCCCGCCGATCCCGACCGTCGTCTCCGTCATGCGGCCCAGTATCCCCCGCGCTCCCGGCGCCCCGTGCCCCCGCTCACGGGTCGACCGTGGGCACCCGCTGGGTCAGCCAGAGGAAGTCGCCGAGGCCTCCGGGGGCGGTGAGCTCCGCGGCCTGGCCCGCCGAGGCGAGCGCGCGTACGTACCCGGCGGGATCGGTGGAGGCCAGCGCGAGCGGCGGCCGCTCCCCGGACACCCCGAGCCGCCGCAGCGCCTCCCGCTGAGTGACCAGCTCGGCCGGCGGCAGCCCGCCGACCCGCGGTGGGCCGCCGGCCGGCGGCAGCCCGTCAGCCCGCGGTAGGCCGCCGGCCTGCGGCAGCCCGCCGGTCTGCGGGTCCCCGCAGGCGTCCAGAGCCACGTGGGAGGTGAGGTCGCAGGTGCCATCGGGGACGGCGGGGACCTCGCGGCCCGAGCGGAAGCCGGTGAGGGTGCCGAAGGGGGGCCGGGCGGCGCGGAGGTGGGCGTAGTCGACGGCGACCGCGCGGCCGGCCGAGAGGGAGGCGACGGCGAGCGCCCAGGCCTGGTCGCGGGGGCGTCCGATCTCGGCCCGGGAGCCGGGTTCGCGCAGGGGCCACCAGCGGGAGAGCCAGTCCGCGTCGGGGCCGGAGACGGGTGGGCCGAGCCGCTCGGTGCCGTCCGGGCGGACCTCCACGTACCGGGCGGTGCCCGTCGCGTCGGCCTCGGCGACGTCCACCGGCACGTTGTCGAGCCACTCGTTGGCGAAGAGCAGCCCGCGTACGCCGCCGGGGATCCGGTCGGTCCACGTGATCCGGGGGTCGAGCCCGGCGGGCCGGCCGGCGCGTTCCACCGCGACCGCGCGGACCGTGAGACCGCTGCCGGCGGTCGCCGCGAGGACCCCGGTGAGCAGTTCGCCGCGTCCCGCGCCCACGTCCACCAGGTCCACCCCGGCCGACCCCAGCTCCTCCGCGACCTCCCGCAGCAACCGGGCCACGGCCCCCGCGAAGAGCGGGGAGGCGTGCACGGAGGTGCGGAAGTGCCCCGCCGGTCCCTCGGGCCGCAGATAGAAGCCCCCGGGGCCGTACAGCGCCCGTTCCGTGGCCTCCCGCCACCCCTGCCACTGACACGTCTCATCCGTCACGGGCCCCAGTCTCCACCTCGGGGAGTACGGGCTCCGTGCCAAGGATCGACCCCACGGTTGATCCCTGCACCATCTCCCTTTCCCTACTCTGGGTGACGTGCAGCGCCTTTACGACTTCATCCGCAGACACCCCACGGGCGTCGACACCTTCTGGGCCGTCGTCCTGCTGGGGTTCTCCCTGCTGTGGGTGGGGACGGCCGACCCGCCGGACGGCAATCCCGTCGGGTACGGCCTCGTCGCCGTGCTCTTCTCCGTGACCGTGGCCCTGCGCCGGCGGGCACCCGAGAAGATGCTGCTGCTCGCGGTCGGGCTGGGCATCGCCCAGCTCGCCTTCGACCTGCCGCCGTTCCTGGCCGACTTCGCCATGCTGGTGATCATCTTCACCGTCGCGGCGCACGACGGATCCCGTTGGGCGTCCCGGCTCGCGCTCGCGGGCGGCCTCTGCGCCGCCACGCTGTCCCAGCTGAGATGGCCGATGGAGGGCACCGGCTCGGGCGTCGCCACGGTGTTCTTCACCGTCATCATGACCGTGCCGTTCGCGCTCGCCTGGGTGCTCGGCGACTCGCTCCGCACCCGCCGCGCCTACTTCGCGCAGCTGGAGGAGCGGGCCTCCCGCCTGGAGAAGGAGCGCGAGGCCCAGGCCAAGGTCGCGGTCGCCGCGGAGCGCGCCCGGATCGCCCGCGAGCTGCACGACGTCGTCGCGCACAACGTGTCGGTGATGGTCGTGCAGGCCGACGGCGCCGCCTATGTCATGGACTCCTCCCCGGAGACCGCCAAGCAGGCCCTGGAGACGATCTCCAGCACGGGCCGGCAGGCGCTCGCCGAGATGCGCCGGCTTCTCGGCATCCTGCGGACCGGGGAGCACCAGGAGGCCGGGGAGTACGTGCCCCAGCCCGACGTGCGGCAGATCGAGGACCTCGTCGAGCAGGTCCGCGGCGCCGGTCTCACCGTCGACTTCGCGATCGAGGGGAGCCCGCGCCCGCTGCCGAGCGGCGTCGAGCTCACCGCGTACCGGATCGTGCAGGAGGCCCTCACCAACACGCGCAAGCACGGCGGCCCGGACGTCGGCGCCAGCGTCCGGCTGGTCTACTTCGACGACGGTCTCGGGCTGCTCGTCGAGGACGACGGCCGGGGAGCGCCGCAGGAGATGTACGAGGACGGGGGCGCCGACGGCCGGGGTCATGGTCTGATCGGCATGCGGGAGCGGGTCGGCATGGTCGGCGGCACGCTGGACGCGGGCCCGCGTCCGGGCGGCGGATTCCGGATCAGTGCCCTGCTCCCCCTCAAGTCCGCCCACTGACGACCCTTAAGGAACTGACCTGATGTCCATCCGCGTGATGCTCGTCGACGACCAGGTGCTGCTGCGTACCGGTTTCCGCATGGTGCTCGCCGCCCAGCCGGACATGGAGGTCGTGGCGGAGGCGGGCGACGGCGTCGAGGCCCTGGAGGTGCTGCGGTCCACGGCGGTCGACGTCGTCCTGATGGACGTGCGGATGCCCAAGCTGGACGGGGTGGAGACGACCCGCCGGATCTGTTCGGAGCCGGACGCCCCGAAGGTGTTGATCCTGACCACCTTCGACCTCGACGAGTACGCGTTCTCGGGGCTGAAGGCGGGTGCGAGCGGCTTCATGCTGAAGGACGTGCCGCCGGCCGAGCTGCTCGGCGCCATCCGCTCGGTGCACAGCGGAGACGCGGTGGTGGCGCCGTCCACCACCCGCCGGCTCCTGGACCGCTTCTCGCCGATGCTGCCGTCGTCGGGCAAGGACCCCGAGCACAAGGGCCTCGAACGGCTGACGGACCGGGAGCGCGAGGTGATGATGCTGGTCGCCCAGGGCCTCTCGAACGGCGAGATCGCCGCGCGGCTCGTCCTCTCCGAGGCCACCGTCAAGACCCACGTCGGCCGCATCCTCACCAAGCTGGGCCTGCGCGACCGCGTCCAGGTCGTCGTCCTGGCGTACGAGTCGGGCCTGGTCCGGGCGGGCGGCGGCACGGCCTGACCCCGTCGCCGGCCCGGCCGGGGGCCTGCCTGATCCGACGGGAATTGTCAGACAAGCCCTAGCGCAGCACCGACTCCAGGAAGTCGCTGCCGAGGCGGGCGACGACGGGGACGTCGAGCTGGTGGAGGACGTAGCGGCCGCGGCGCTGGGTGGTGAGGAGACCGGCCTTCCGCATGACGGCGAGGTGCCGGGAGACCTCGGGGGCGGTGATGCCGTACGCGTCGGCCAGCTCGCTCGTCGTGTACGCGCCCCGGGCGAGGCTGCGGCACAGCCGCATCCGCATGGGGTGGGCGACCGCCTCCAGGCGCAGCTTGACCGCCTCGACGGGCGCGGCGCCGCCGAGGTCGCGGGCGGGCACGGGGTACTGGACGACCGGCTGCCAGCCGGGCGCGTGCAGGGCGAACAGGTGCGGCCAGCCGAACGCGGTCGGCAGAAACGTCACGCCCGAGCCTTCGGCGCTGGTGCGGCCGTGGAGCAGCTTGTCGACGACGATCCGGGAGCCGTGCTCGTCCTCCTCCAGGACCATCGCGGAGGAGGCGTCGGCCACGGCCTCGGCCAGGCCCTTGTGGCGCAGCAGCTCGGTCTTGTGCCGGGCGTCGGCCGCGAGCTGGACCCGGACCCGGCGCCAGGTGTCGGCGAAGAACGCGTCGTCGCAGTCCTCCAGGAGCCGCCGCACCCACGCGCGCGTGCCGGGCGGATCGGCCAGCATCCGCTCGGCGAAGGCGGACTGGCGCGGCCCGCGCGCCGCGGCCAGGTCGAGGGCCCGGCGGCGCATCCGCTCGTCGACGAGCGGCGAGGGAGCGCCGTGCGTGTAGTGGCCGGCGCAGGAGATCTCCAGGGCCGAGCTCACGTACCTCTCGTCGTCCATCCGGTCGAGGTCGTCGAGTTCCTCGGCGAGGGTCTCGCGGGGCCGGGCCGGCAGCAGGATGTCGGAGCGGGTGGAGCGCCACATGAAGTCGGACTCGTGCAGCCGGTCCGCGAGCTCCGGCTCGAGCGCGGCCGCCGTCGTGGTCGTCCAGGCGTGCAGCCGCGCGTGGTGCGCGGGCTCGGCCAGGGCGTGCAGGGCCGCGCCCAGCTCCGCCAGCGGCGAGGGGCAGAAGGAGATCCGCTCGTGCGGCAGTCCGGTGATGTCGATGGTCACGCTCACCGGTCCATGGTGCGGGCTCCACCCCGTGCGCCGTCCCGTCGTTTGACGAGCCCCGTCAATCGACCCGCCGGGGTGGCCGGTCCGAGGCCTGCCGGGTGCCCGGTCCGGGGCCTGCCGGGTGCCCGGTGTCCGTCGTTTGACGGGCCTGGTCGATCGACCCGCCGGGGTGCCCGGTCCGGGGCCTGCCGGGTGCCCCGTGTCCGTCGTTTGACGGGCCCGGTCAAACGGCGGGCCGCGGGGCCGGGGCGCGGCGCACGGTGAGGTCATGAACGCCATGCATCAGTACCTCTTCGACGCCTACCGCGCCGCCCGGCTCGGCGAGCCCGCTCCACCGGTGCCGGGCGCCCACGACGTCGCCGTCCTGCGGTCGGTCCGCGACCGGCGCCGCTTCGCCCGGGGGCTCACGGGCCGGCCGGCGCGCGGCGCCCTCCGGACGGCCCTGCGCCGCCTGCTGCGCCCCGCTCCCGCGGACCGCCGCCCCCGCTCCTGCTGACACCCCGTCCCGGCTCGGCGGTCCCGGCCCAGGCACCGGCGCGCAGGTCCGGATGCGCGACCCCGACGCTCAGGCCTCGACCCGGGACAGGAAGTCCCGTACCGCGTCCTGCACGTCGGCGGCGGTCCAGGCGAGCCCGGGGGAGGTCACCGTCAGTTCCGTCAGGGCGACGCCCGGGGGGCCGCCGGCGCCAGGGGCGAACCAGCGGCGGAAGAGCGCGGTGCCGGTGGCCTCGGTCTGGGCGACGGCGGCCGCGGTGAGGGTGTCGGGGTCGTACGGGAGCCAGACCTGGAACTGGTGGGTGTGCGGGGTCTCGGGGTGGACCCGGGACCAGCCGACGCCGGCCTCGGCGAAGGCCTCGCGGACCGCGTCGGCCACCACGCGCGCGTGTGCCACGTAGGCGGGCAGGCGGGGCAGCTCGGTGTCGAGGCCCCGGAGCGCGGCGAGCGCCACCGGGTACTGCTGGAAGAGCCGGCCGCCGTACCGGTGCCGCCAGACCCGGGCCTCCTCCATCACGTCCTCGGGACCGGCGAGCGCGGCCCCGGACAGACCGCCGAGGGACTTGTAGAACGAGACGTACACGCTGTCGGCGAGCCCCGCGATCTCCGCGAGCCCGCGGCCGAGACGCGTCGGGCACTCCCACAGCCGGGCCCCGTCGAAGTGGACGACCGCGTCGCGTTCCCGGGCCGCCTCCACCACCGCGGTCAGCTCCTCCCAGGACGGCAGGACGAAGCCGGCCTCGCGCAGCGGGAGCTCCAGCATCAGGGCCCCGAACGGCTCCGGGTGGTCCCGCACCTCCTCGGCGGTCGGCAGTCTCGGCGCGTCGGTCGGGTGGACCGTACGGAGTCCGGAGACGGCCGCGAACGCCCCGTCCTCGTGGACCTCGGGGTGGCCGAGCGGGTGGAGGGCGACGACCGGGTTGCCGGTGCGGCCGGCCCAGCAGCGCAGCGCCACCTGCTGGGCCATGGTGCCGGTGGGGAAGAAGACGGCCGCGGGCATGCCGAGTTCCTGGGCGACGCGGAGCTCCAGCTCCTCCACGAGCCCGTTGCCGTACGTGTCGACCGACGCGTCGCCGTGGCCGGCGGCCTCCGCCCAGTCGGCCAGTTCGCGCAGCCGGGGGCCGACCGTGCCGTCGACCGAGGTGTCCCACAGCTTGCGGGCGGCGCCTCCCCAGAGCTTCGCCCGGTGGAGCCGGGCCGCTTCCTCGTCCACGGGGCTCTCAGGACTCACAGGATTCATGGGCCTGATCATCACACCACCGCCCACACCCTGTGGACAGCCACGAAGCAGCGCGAAACGCTGGCGTAGCATGACCAGAAATCGTCCGGTACCCGCCGAGGACTGGAACGGAAGGCCGTCCCCACCGTGAACGCACCAGCAGCGCCAGAGCCCCGACCCGAGGACCGACCCGCCCGGCTCGCCGTCGGAGTCGTCGGCGCCGGCCGCGTGGGCCCCGTCCTCGCCGCCTCCCTTCGGCTCGCCGGGCACCGGCCCGTCGCCGTCTCGGCGGTCTCCGACGCCTCCCGCCGCCGCGCCGCCGACCTCCTGCCCGACGTCCCGGTCGTCGAGCCGGCCCGCGTCCTCGCCCTCGCCGACCTGGTCCTGCTGACCGTCCCGGACGACGCCCTGCCGGGCCTCGTCGAGGGCCTCGCGGACACCGGGGCCGTACGGCCGGGGCAGCTGATCGTCCACACCTCCGGGCGGTACGGGGCGCGGGTCCTCGACCCCGCCCGCCGGGCCGGGGCCCTGCCGCTCGCGCTGCACCCCGCCATGACCTTCACCGGCACCGCGGTCGACGTCCAGCGGCTCGCCGGCTGCTCCTTCGGGGTCACCGCGCCCGAGGAGCTGCGGCTCGCCGCCGAGGCCCTGGTGATCGAGATGGGCGGCGAGCCCGAGTGGGTCGCCGAGGAGGCCCGCCCGCTCTACCACGCGGCCCTGGCCCTCGGCGCGAACCACCTGGTCACCCTGGTGGCCCAGTCGATGGAGCTGCTCCACAAGGCGGGCGTCGCCGCTCCCGACCGCATGCTCGGCCCCCTCCTCGGCGCGGCCCTGGACAACGCCCTGCGGTCCGGCGACGCGGCCCTCACCGGCCCCGTCGCGCGCGGTGACGCCGGCACCGTCGCGGCCCACGTCGCCGAGTTGCGCAAGCACGCGCCCGGCACCGTCGCCGGCTACCTGGCGATGGCCCGCACGACCGCCGACCGGGCGCTCGCGCACGGCCTGCTCAAGCCCGAGCTGGCCGAGGACCTGCTGGGCGTGCTCGCCGAGACGGCGGGCCGGGCCCCCCATCCCACGGACCCGGCGGACGGGCCGCAAGGAGACGACCGATGAGCCCGTTCGCCCGCAAGAGCGCCGACGGCCGGCCCGTCCGCCACCAGCCGGCCGAGCCGCTCCGCGCGGTCGGGGACCTCGCGGACGCCGTCGCCCACGGGAGCGCCCCCGGCCGCACCGCCGTGGTCATGACCATGGGCGCCCTCCACGAGGGCCACGCCACCCTGATCCGGGCCGCACGCGAGCGCGTGGGCGCCGACGGTTTCGTGGTCGTCACCGTCTTCGTCAACCCGCTCCAGTTCGGCGCGGGCGAGGACCTCGACCGCTACCCGCGCACCCTCGACGCCGACCTGGAACTGGCCCTCGACGCCGGCGCGAGCGCCGTCTTCGCGCCGTCCGTCGACGAGGTCTACCCGGGCGGCGAGCCCCAGGTCCGGATCACCGCGGGCCCGATGGGCGAGCGCCTCGAAGGCGCCTCGCGGCCCGGCCACTTCGACGGCATGCTGACCGTCGTCGCCAAGCTGCTCCACCTCACCGGCCCCGACCTCGCCTTCTTCGGCCAGAAGGACGCGCAGCAGCTGGCCCTGATCCGCCGGATGGTCAAGGACCTGAACTTCCCGGTCGAGATCGTCGGCGTGGACACGGTCCGGGAGGCCGACGGCCTCGCCCTGTCCAGCCGCAACCGCTACCTGTCGGCCGGGGAGCGCCGTACGGCCCTCGCGCTGTCCCGCGCGCTGTTCGCCGCCGGCGACCGGCTCGCCGCCCAGGAGGCGCTGCGCGCGCGTGCCGTCTCCCTGCCGGGCGCCCAGGGCCGGGCCGAGAACCGTGCCGAGGCGCTCTCCCGGCTCGGCGAGGCCCGGGCCGCGGCCGACGCGCACGCGGTCGCGCAGGCCGCCGAGCGTGGCGGCGCCGAGGCCGTGCGGGCCGCCGCCCGCGCCGTCCTCGACGACGCGGCGAAGGCCGAGCCGCCGCTCGTCCTCGACTACCTGGCGCTCGTCGACCCCTCGGACTTCACCGAGGTCGACGACGACCACGACGGTGCCGCGATCCTCGCCGTCGCCGCGCGCGTGGGTGCCACGCGGCTGATCGACAACATTCCCCTCGTGTTCGGGACCGCCGGGTCCGCAACCACCCCGTTCGGAGCCGCCAAGTGACCGGAATACGGCTGCACGCCCCCGCGCCCGGCTGGGACATCGAGGCCGACGTCGTCGTCGTCGGCTCGGGTGTCGCCGGCCTGACCGCCGCCCTGCGGTGCACCGCTGCCGGGCTCCGTACGGTCGTCGTCACCAAGGCCCGGCTCGACGACGGATCCACCCGCTGGGCCCAGGGCGGCATCGCCGCCGCGCTCGGCGAGGGCGACACCCCCGAGCAGCACCTGGACGACACCCTGGTCGCCGGCGCGGGCCTCTGCGACGAGGACGCCGTGCGGCTGCTGGTCACCGACGGCCCGGACGCCGTCCGCCGGCTGATCGCGACCGGCGCCGACTTCGACAAGAGCTCCGACGGCGAGATCGCGCTGACCCGGGAGGGCGGTCACCACCGCCGCCGGATCGCGCACGCGGGCGGGGACGCGACCGGCGCCGAGATCTCCCGCGCCCTGGTCGAGGCGATACGGGACCGGGGCGTCCGCTTCATCGAGCACGCCCTCGTCCTGGACCTCCTGACCGACGCCGAGGGGCGTACGGCGGGCGTGACCCTGCACGTGATGGGCGAGGGCCAGCACGACGGCGTGGGCGCCGTCCACGCGCCCGCGGTGGTCCTGGCCACCGGTGGCATGGGCCAGGTCTTCTCCGCCACCACGAACCCTGCCGTCTCCACCGGCGACGGCGTGGCGCTCGCCCTGCGGGCCGGCGCCGAGGTCTCCGACCTGGAGTTCGTCCAGTTCCACCCGACGGTGCTGTTCCTGGGCGCCGGCTCCGAGGGGCAGCAGCCGCTGGTCTCCGAGGCGGTCCGCGGCGAGGGCGCCCACCTGGTCGACGCCGACGGCGTCCGCTTCATGGTCGGGCAGCACGAGCTGGCCGAGCTCGCTCCCCGGGACATCGTCGCCAAGGCGATCACGCGCCGGATGCAGGAGCAGGGCACCGAGCACATGTACCTCGACGGCCGGCACTTCGGCGCCGAGATGTGGGAGCAGCGCTTCCCGACGATCCTCGCCGCCTGCCGCTCGCACGACATCGACCCGGTGACCGAGCCGATCCCGGTCGCCCCCGCCGCCCACTACGCCTCCGGGGGCGTGCGCACGGACCTGCGGGGCCGGACCACCGTCCCCGGCCTGTACGCGTGCGGCGAGGTGGCCTGTACGGGCGTCCACGGAGCCAACCGGCTCGCCTCGAACTCGCTCCTCGAAGGCCTCGTCTTCGCCGAGCGGATCGCCGAGGACATCACGGCCGCCGCCCCGCGCGTGGCGGGCACCCCGGTGCCGCACCCGGCGCCGGTGACGCTGCCGCTGCCCGTGGCCGGCGCGCGGACCCGCGTCCAGCGGGTGATGACGGCCGGCGCGGGGGTGCTCCGCTCGGAGACCAGCCTGCGACAGGCCGCCGAGGCCCTCGACGCCCTGCACAGCGACGCCGTGGCGGGCGGCACCGACGACACCAAGGCCGCCGAGCCCGGCGTGGAGTCCTGGGAGACCACCAACCTGCTGTGCGTCGCCCGGGTCCTGGTCGCCGCTGCCCGCCGCCGCGAGGAGACCCGCGGCTGCCACTGGCGCGAGGACCACCCGGACCGGGACGACACGGACTGGCGCCGGCACCTCGTCGTACGCCTCACGCCGGAGCGGTCCCTGGACGTCCGCACCACCGACACCTTCGACTTTCCCCCCACCGTCGACGCCCCAAGGGAGCCGTAAGTGAGCACGCCCGAGGAAGCCCGTCCCGAGCCCGTGGACGTCCCTCTCATCCAGATCAACACGGTCTCCGCCGACGAGCCCGACGGCTGCGGCGACGACTGCGCCTGCGGCGGCGGCGAGGAGTTCGAGTGCGGGCTCGACCCCGCGCTCGCCGAGCTGCTCGCCGAGGCCGGTCTCGACCCGGTCCAGGTCGAGGACATCGCCCACCTGGCGATCGCCGAGGACCTCGACGGCGGCGTCGACGTGACGACCGTGGCGACCGTCCCCGAGGACGCCGTCGCCACCGCCGACTTCACCGCCCGCGAGGCCGGTGTCGTGGCCGGTCTGCGGGTCGCCGAGGCCGTCCTGTCCATCGTCTGCGCGGACGAGTTCGAGGTCGAGCGGCACGTCGAGGACGGCGAGCGCGTCGAGGCCGGGCAGACGCTGCTCAGCGTCACCGCCCGCACCCGCGACCTGCTCACCGGCGAGCGCAGCGCGCTCAACATCCTGTGCCGCCTCTCCGGCATCGCCACCGCCACGCGCGCGTGGGCGGACGCCCTGGAGGGCACGAAGGCGAAGGTCCGCGACACCCGCAAGACCACTCCGGGCCTGCGCGCGCTGGAGAAGTACGCGGTCCGCTGCGGCGGCGGCGTGAACCACCGCATGTCGCTCTCCGACGCGGCCCTCGTGAAGGACAACCACGTGGTGGCGGCCGGCGGCGTCGCCGAGGCCTTCAAGGCCGTGCGCGAGCTGTTCCCCGAGGTGCCGATCGAGGTCGAGGTCGACACGATGCACCAGGTCCGCGAGGTCCTGGACGCGGGCGCCGACCTGATCCTGCTCGACAACTTCACGCCGATCGAGACCGAGGAGGCCGTCGCCCTGGTCGCGGGCCGCGCCGTCCTGGAGTCCTCGGGCCGGCTGACCCTGGAGAACGCGGCGGCGTACGCGGCGACGGGCGTCGACTACCTGGCGGTCGGCGGCCTCACCCACTCCTCCCCGATCCTCGACATCGGCCTGGACCTGCGCGAGGTGCGGGCCTGATGCTGCTCACCATCGACGTCGGCAACACGCACACGGTCCTCGGCCTCTTCGACGGAGACGAGATCGTCGAGCACTGGCGGATCTCCACGGACCCGCGCCGGACCGCCGACGAGATGGCGGTCCTGCTTCAGGGCCTCATGGGCATGCACCCCCTGCTCGGCGTCGAGCTGGGCGACGGCATCGAGGGGATCGCCATCTGCGCGACGGTCCCCTCGGTGCTGCACGAACTCCGCGAGGTGACCCGCCGGTACTACGGGGACGTGCCGGCGGTCCTGGTGGAGCCGGGCGTCAAGACGGGCGTCCCGGTCATCACCGACAACCCGAAGGAGGTCGGCGCGGACCGCATCATCAACGCGGCCGCGGCGGTCGAGCTGTACGGCGGTCCCGCGATCGTCGTCGACTTCGGCACGGCGACGACGTACGACGCGGTGACCGCGCGCGGCGAGTACGCGGGCGGGGCGATCGCGCCCGGCATCGAGATCTCGGTCGAGGCGCTGGGCGTCAAGGGCGCCATGCTCCGCAAGATCGAGCTGGCCCGCCCGCGCAACGTCATCGGCAAGAACACGGTCGAGGCGATGCAGTCCGGCATCATCTTCGGGTACGCGGGCCAGGTCGACGGCGTCGTCGCCCGCATGAAGCGCGAACTCGTCGGCCCGAACGGCGACCCCTCCGACGTCACCGTCATCGCCACGGGCGGCCTCGCCCCGATGGTCCTCGGCGAGTCGGCGGAGATCGACGAGCACGAACCCTGGCTGACCCTGATCGGCCTCCGTCTCGTCTACGAGCGCAACGTCACCCGCATGTGAGCCCGGAGGCCCGCCCCCGGGCCTCACGGGGCCACACCCCGCCCGTCGGACGGGTCCCCACGGGGCGATCATTCCGGCGCGCCGGAATGATCGCTAAGCGAAAATTGTCCGATTAGCGCGTAGTGTCGGCCCATGCCCACGCCATACGGACCCCGCGGCGGCATGGCGTTCAGCGCGGACGAGCTGCGTGTGCTCCGTCGCGCCCTTGCCACCGCCCTCCACCCCGCCCCCCTCCAGGACGAGGACGTCCAGGACTGCCTGCGCCTGGCCGAAGCCGTGGACGAGGCCGTGCGCGAGGCCGGCCGGCTGCGCGCCTTCCTCCTGGACGACCTGACCCGCTACCGCGAGGCGCTGCCCGGCTCGCTCGGCGGCTACCTGGAGCTGCTCCGGGACGCCCTGGCCGCCGGGTGCGACCCCGGTGCCGACGACCTCGCGGCCCTGCGCGCGCTGCGGGGCAACGCCGAGGCCGCCGCGCTCCTCGCCCGCTGCCAGGTCCTCGCCGAGCGTTCCGTGCGCGCCCGCCTGGCCCGGGTCTCCCAGGCCACCGCCGCCGCCCCGGCCGGCGTGCCCCGGGCCCGGCTCCTGGTGCTGCCCGGCGGGCGCGCGGCGTCCGACGAGCCCAAGCCGACCCCGCCCGTGCCGGCGGAGCGGCCGGTGCCCAAGCCCTCCGAGGTGTTCCCGCCGCGCCGTCGGCCGGTACCGCCGCCCCCGCCCGAGGAACGGGTCGCCGGCTAGCTACCCTGGTCGTCATGGACTACGTATCCGCGCTCCTGCCCCCCGTCGTGATGGCCGCGTTCTTCATCGGCCTCGTCGTCACGATCGTGAAGAGCCAGGGCGGCCCGAACAAGGCCAAGGAGGACGCGGTCGTGGACGCCGCCCTCGCCCGCGCCGAGGCCGCCCGCCAGGCGGACGGCACCCCCGCCGCCTGAGACCGCCGCCCCCAGGGGCGACCGGCGCACACCCGGGACGCGTGACCTTTCGAGGTCGCGCGTCCTTTTTGCTCCGCTTCCTTCCGTCAATGGCTGTTTATTGGCTTTTTGCGCACTAAGGTGACGTTGTGCCCCGTCCATTGGGAGAGCTCGAAGACGCCGTCATGACGCGCGTCTGGCAATGGAACCGCCCGGTGACCGTCCGGGAAGTTCTGGAGGACCTCCAGCAGGAACGGTCCATCGCCTACACGACCGTCATGACCGTCATGGACAATCTCCATCAGAAGGGCTGGGTGCGCCGCGAAGTCGAAGGCCGCGCCTATCGATATACCGCGGTCTCCACCCGGGCCGCCTACTCGGCCGCCCTGATGAACGAGGCCTGGGCCCGGAGCGACAACCCGGCGGCCGCTCTCATCGCGTTCTTCGGGATGATGTCGCAGGACCAGCGCGAGGCCCTGAACGACGCCATCCGAATCGTCCAGCGCGACAACCCGCTGACCGCCCCGCCCGAGGAGGGCGCCGACGGAACAGGGGTCCGGGAGCGATAGCGTCCCCCCATGTCGCCGTCTGCCTCTCCGGCCGCCTCCGCGGCCTCCGCCAAAGCCGTCACCGTCCGCAGGGCCCGCACAGGCGATGTCGCCGCGGTCCGCCGGCTCGTCGATCCTTTCGTCCGTCGCGGCATCCTGCTCGACAAGGCGACCGTGACCCTTTACGAGTCCATCCAGGAGTTCTGGGTCGCGGAACGCGACGAGGACGCCACCGTCGTCGGCTGCGGCGCCCTCCACGTCATGTGGGAAGACCTCGCCGAAGTCCGCACTCTCGCCGTGGATCCCGAGTTCAAGGGAGCCGGAGTCGGACATCAGGTGCTGAACAAGTTGTTGCACACGGCCCGATGGCTCGGG
Organism: Streptomyces sp. NPDC043176; assembly: GCF_056436715.1. Lineage (NCBI taxonomy): Bacteria > Bacillati > Actinomycetota > Actinomycetes > Kitasatosporales > Streptomycetaceae > Streptomyces > Streptomyces sp. NPDC043176. Next base: position 37,820 of record NZ_JBWKCA010000012.1, on the reverse strand, counting down.
GTGCGGCGGGTATTCTGCCTGACCTTCGAAGTCGACTTCTTCGCGAAGCACGGCTTCGTCGAGATCGGCGAGACCCCGGTCGACGGAGATGTCTACAGCGAGCTCCTGCGTTCCTATGACGAGGGAGTCGCCGAGTTCCTCGGTCTCGAACGAGTGAAGCCGAACACCTTGGGCAACAGCCGGATGCTTCTGCACCTGTAACCCTATGTCCGAATCGCGCACGTTTCCCGCGTTGCCGGGGTTCTGAACCTCTGCCAGGGGTTTGTGTTTTTCCGGGAAAAGCGGTTTCCTTTCCGCGTACTGCATTTTCGATGAAAGGAAATCCGGTGGCACAGAAGGTTCAGGTCCTTCTTGTCGACGACCTCGACGGCGTCGAAGCGGACGAGACGGTGACGTTCGCACTGGACGGGAAGACCTACGAGATCGACCTCACCACCGCCAACGCCGAAAAGCTCCGCGGTCTGCTGGAGCCCTACACCGCGGGTGGTCGCCGCACCGGTGGCCGCACCACGGGCGGACGCGGCAAGACCCGTGTCGCGGCCGGCAGCCCCGACACCGCCAAGATCCGCGCGTGGGCCAAGGAGAACGGCTACGACGTGAACGACCGCGGCCGCGTGCCCGCCACCGTCAAGGCGGCCTACGAGGACGCGAACCGCTGAGGCGACAGCTGCTGAGCCGCCGGCCCACCGGTCCGGGCACTCAGCAGCCGCACCCGGTGGCACTCCGCCGCGGCCGCGGCCACGAGCCGCACCAGGCACGGGGCATCCGCACCGCCCCACGGCGCGGTCCGCAGGGCCGGCAGCGAGGCCTCCACCTCGTGGCCCGGCACGGGCGCCCGCAGCCACCCGGCGGCGCCCCGGGTACCGGAGTCGCCGCGCCCCGGGGGAAGGGGCGCGGCCATCCGGCCATCGGCGCCCAGACCGGCGAGATCCAGCGAGATCCCGCCCCACTCCAGCCAGTCGAGCAGTCCCGGCAGCTCCTCCGCGCTTCCCGCGGCCACGAGCAGCCGCATCCGGCACCCCGTCAGGGCCACGGGACCCGTCGCCGCGCCCATCCGGCGCAGCACGCCCCGGCCGGCCGCGGCGGGCAGCTCCAGGACGTCGAACCGCAGCCCCGTGACGAGCTGCACCGGCGGCCCCGCCTCCGTCGCCCAGCCGAGCTCGTCCTCGTACCACCGCGCGATGCCGTCGATCGGCGAGCGCGGCGGCGGGACGGTGAAGGCCATGTCCGGTGGAACTCCCGCGGAGGCGTGTTGGTTACGCCCGCGGACCCGGCTTCGTGACGGTCGGTCCCCTTCCGGATGCGCACCGTGTCCGTGATGGGGCGTACGCGTGCATTCGACCGCGCAAGGGTGTTCGCTGGTAGCGGAGGGAACCGGGGTGCGCCGCATGGAGTGTCAGTGCTTACGGGTAAGACATTCCTAGTGGAGAGGGGCGACTCGCGGGCTTCGGCGTCTCACGTTCGCCATCGGCGTACTGATGGCGCGGGTAACTACTTGGCCTGCGGGAACATCGTCTCGCACCATCGGGTTGGAGCATTTGTCGGCTGTTCGGCAGCAGGTCTCCCCGCGGAAGAGGGGGTGATCCGGACGGATGTCGGCAGTTGGAATGAGCGGTCCCCGCTTGCGGGACTAAGCTGCGGAAGGACAGGGAGGGGATCGACCCCTAACTGACTGACCGCTCTGAGGAGCGATTAACGATGTTCGAGAGGTTCACCGACCGCGCGCGGCGGGTTGTCGTCCTGGCTCAGGAAGAAGCCCGGATGCTCAACCACAACTACATCGGCACCGAGCACATCCTTCTGGGCCTTATCCACGAGGGTGAGGGTGTCGCCGCTAAGGCCCTGGAGAGCCTCGGGATTTCGCTCGAGGCGGTCCGCCAGCAGGTGGAGGAGATCATCGGCCAGGGCCAGCAGGCCCCGTCCGGGCACATCCCCTTCACCCCTCGTGCCAAGAAGGTCCTGGAGCTCTCGCTCCGCGAGGCCCTCCAGCTCGGCCACAACTACATCGGCACCGAGCACATCCTGCTCGGCCTGATCCGCGAGGGCGAGGGCGTCGCCGCCCAGGTCCTCGTGAAGCTGGGCGCCGACCTCAACCGGGTGCGTCAGCAGGTCATCCAGCTGCTCTCCGGCTACCAGGGCAAGGAAGCCGCCACGGCCGGCGGTCCTGCCGAGGGCACCCCCTCGACGTCCCTGGTCCTCGACCAGTTCGGCCGCAACCTCACCCAGGCGGCCCGCGAATCCAAGCTCGACCCGGTCATCGGGCGCGAGAAGGAGATCGAGCGGGTCATGCAGGTGCTGTCCCGCCGGACCAAGAACAACCCGGTCCTCATCGGCGAGCCCGGCGTCGGCAAGACCGCCGTCGTCGAGGGCCTCGCCCAGGCCATCGTCAAGGGCGAGGTGCCCGAGACCCTCAAGGACAAGCACCTCTACACCCTGGACCTCGGCGCGCTGGTCGCCGGCTCCCGCTACCGCGGTGACTTCGAGGAGCGCCTGAAGAAGGTCCTCAAGGAGATCCGCACCCGCGGCGACATCATCCTGTTCATCGACGAGCTCCACACCCTCGTGGGTGCGGGCGCCGCCGAGGGCGCGATCGACGCCGCCAGCATCCTCAAGCCGATGCTGGCCCGCGGTGAGCTCCAGACCATCGGTGCGACCACCCTCGACGAGTACCGCAAGTACCTGGAGAAGGACGCGGCCCTCGAGCGCCGCTTCCAGCCCATCCAGGTCGCCGAGCCGTCGCTGCCGCACACCATCGAGATCCTCAAGGGTCTGCGCGACCGGTACGAGGCCCACCACCGGGTCTCCATCACCGACGAGGCCCTCGTCCAGGCCGCGACCCTCGCCGACCGGTACATCTCGGACCGCTTCCTCCCGGACAAGGCGATCGACCTGATCGACGAGGCCGGTTCCCGGATGCGCATCCGCCGGATGACCGCGCCGCCGGACCTCCGCGAGTTCGACGAGAAGATCGCCGGCGTCCGCCGCGACAAGGAGTCCGCGATCGACTCGCAGGACTTCGAGAAGGCCGCCTCGCTCCGCGACAAGGAGAAGCAGCTCCTCGCCGCGAAGGCCAAGCGCGAGAAGGAGTGGAAGGCCGGCGACATGGACGTCGTCGCCGAGGTCGACGGCGAGCTGATCGCCGAGGTCCTCGCGACCGCCACCGGCATCCCGGTCTTCAAGCTGACCGAGGAGGAGTCCAGCCGCCTGCTCCGCATGGAGGACGAGCTCCACAAGCGCGTCATCGGCCAGAAGGACGCCGTCAGGGGCCTGTCGCGGGCCATCCGCCGTACGCGGGCCGGTCTGAAGGACCCGAAGCGCCCCGGTGGCTCGTTCATCTTCGCCGGTCCGTCCGGTGTGGGTAAGACCGAGCTTTCGAAGGCCCTCGCCGAATTCCTCTTCGGCGACGAGGACGCGATGATCTCCCTCGACATGTCGGAGTTCAGCGAGAAGCACACGGTTTCCCGCCTCTTCGGTTCGCCGCCCGGATACGTCGGCTACGAAGAGGGCGGCCAGCTCACCGAGAAGGTGCGCCGCAAGCCGTTCTCCGTCGTCCTCTTCGACGAGGTCGAGAAGGCCCACCCCGATATCTTCAATTCCCTTCTCCAGATCCTGGAGGACGGTCGCCTGACCGACTCCCAGGGCCGGGTCGTGGACTTCAAGAACACGGTGATCATCATGACCACCAACCTCGGGACCCGGGACATCTCGAAGGGCTTCAACCTGGGCTTCGCCGCCCAGGGCGACACGAAGTCCAACTACGAGCGGATGAAGGCGAAGGTCAGCGACGAGCTGAAGCAGCACTTCCGTCCGGAGTTCCTCAACCGTGTGGACGACATCATCGTCTTCCCGCAGCTGACCCAGGACGACATCCTCCAGATCGTCGACCTCATGATCGGCCGCGTCGACGAGCGCCTCAAGGACCGGGACATGGGCATCGAGCTCTCCCAGTCCGCCAAGGAGCTGCTCGCCAAGAAGGGTTACGACCCGGTGCTCGGCGCCCGTCCGCTCCGCCGGACGATCCAGCGCGAGATCGAGGACACGCTGTCGGAGAAGATCCTCTTCGGCGACCTCCGTCCCGGCCACATCGTGGTCGTGGACACCGAGGGCGACGGCGAGGAGCGCAAGTTCACCTTCCGCGGCGAGGAGAAGTCGGCCCTGCCCGACTCCCCGCCCATCGAGGCCACGGGCGGCACCGGCCCGAACCTCTCGAAGGACGCGTAACGCTCCGCTGAGCGGCAGCACCCAAGGGGCGGCCCCGGAACCTCCACGGTTCCGGGGCCGCCCCTTTGCGTCAGGCGATGACGCTGATGTTCTTCGGGAGGTGCTCGATGCCGGTCAGCTCGGCTCCCGTCGGAACGAACAGCCGATCCAGGTGGCGCAGGGGCGCGAGGGGGGTCACGTCCCATCGGGCGTCGGGCTCCGCCTCGAGAACGAGGCTCTGCAGGTGCGGGAAGGTGCCGGCGATCAGCCGGAGAGGCGGATCGTGGAAGTCGACTTCCATCACGAGCGCCGACACCCCCGGCAGCCGTACGCCTCCGAGGTGGTCGAGCACCCGGGGGAGGTGGCCGGTATCGAGGACCCTGAGACCGCGGGCGGCGCGCAGCAAGGGCTGGAGAAGGGCGAAGCCGGACTCGCTGACACCCGCCGCCCTGATGTCCAGCAACGCGGGCCGCAGACCCAGCCGCGACAGCGCGGCGGCCTGCTCGTCGTTCACGACGGTGTAGAAGAGGCCGTCCGGGTCGAGTCGGGCGATGACCTCCTCGGCGTACTGCTCCGCGTCGAAGCGGGACCATCCCCAGACGAGCTGGGAGCGGACCTTGATGTCGGGGTGGCCGGCGAAGCGGGCCAGGTAGGGCATCGCCGCGTCGGCGGGGACGTGGGTCGCCGTCGTCACCACCATCAGGGATTCCTCGTCGCCCAACCGCTCCGGGCCCGGCAGCAGGTCCAGGACGAGGCGGCCCACGTCGGCCAGCTCGCGGGCTTCCTCCGGCGTCCGCGGCGGGATCACCTCGGCCGTGCGGGCCAGCACCTCGTCGCGTACTTCCGGGGCCACCTCGATGGCGTGCTCCAGGGCCGTCGCGGCCAGGAGCAGGAGCCGCAGCCGGAGTCGGCGGTCCTCGGCGGCGTCGGCGGCGGCGAGCAGTTCGCGCAGGATCTCCGCGCATTCGCGGGGCCGGGCGTGGCCGACGGCCATGCGGATGACGTCCTCCCACTGGTCGTCGGTGGCGTGCCCGATGAGGACGCCGATGTCCCAGTGGTCCACGAGGGCCTTGGCGGCCAGGTAGTCCTGGAAGGTGCGGTGGACGAAGTCGACGGTGTCCTCGGTGGGCTCGCGCAGGAGGCCGCTGCGGTGGAGGAGGTGGGTGAAGAGCGCGTCCGGGTCGTAGGCGGAGGCCTCGGGGACGGCGGGGGCCGCCTCCGTCACGATCGACTCGGCGCGGGCGCGGTCCAGCTGGGTCCGGCCGTTGAGCGTCAGCCAGTACGCGAGGCGCTGGATCAGCTGGATCTGCGGGGCGTCGTCGAGGGTGACGCCGTACGGCGCGGCCATGTCCCGCTCGCGGTCGCGGCGGGAGAGGAGCATGGAGAGGGCGGCTTCGTAGAGGGCCTTGCGGCCGCGGGGCAGGAAGCCGCGCCGATCGCGGTGGAGGGCGCAGATGAGGCCGCACATGAGGGGGTTGGTGGCGAGCTGGGCGACGTGCTCCGCGGTGCGCAGGGCGTCGAGGAGCGGCTGCTCGTACGGCGCCGCGTCCGGTCCGGCGGCCTGGTGCCAGCGGCGTACGTAGGTGGTGACCGCGGCGCGGTTCATGGGGGAGAGGGTCAGCTCGGCGAAGCCGTCGGGGGCCAGCCAGTCGTCCCGTACGGCGGTGGGGCGCGAGGTCACGAGCCAGCGGTTGCCGTCGTACGTGTCGAGGAGGCCGCGGAGCCATTCGCGGGCCCGGCCGCGTTCCGCCTCGGGGATCTCGTCGATGCCGTCGACGAGGATCAGGCCGCGTCCGGCGGAGAGGACCCGGTCGGCCCAGCCGTCGGGCGCGGTGAGCGGGCAGCCGGCGGCGGACAGGAAGCTGTCGGGGGCGGGGAGCCGTTCGCCGTGGCGGGTGAGGGTGCGGAGGGGGAGGACGAAGGGGATGCGGCCGTTCAGGTAGGCCATGTCCTCGCCGCGGTCGGTGGCCGCGGCGGCGGAGACGGTGAGCCACTGGATGAGCGTGGTCTTGCCGGAGCCGGCGAGGCCGCGCAGGAGGACGCGGTCGTACCGGGCGAGCGCGAGGTCGGCGCGGATGTCGTGGTCCAGGGGCACCGCGGAGAACCAGGGGCTCTCGTCCGTGCCCCCGTTCGCGGGGGCGGGCCCCCCGGGTGCCGCCGGAGGGGCTGTTTCGGTCTCGAAGGGGATGCCGTGGCCCGGGGGCGCCGCGGAGAACCAGGCGCTCTCCTCGGGGTGGTCGCCCGCGGGGGCGGGCCCGTCGGTCGTCGCGGGAGCGGCCGTTCCGGTCTCGGACCAGGGGCTGTCGAACCCGGCCCCCGTCGCCTCCAGGGACAGGTACGCCAGGTCCAGCGGCCATCGGTCCGGTGAGTGGTGGAGGTCGATGCCGTAGATGGTGAGGCGGCCGTGCTTCTTCGCGAGGTGGTCCAGGTAGCGGCGCTCGAAGGCGGTGTCGCGGCCGTCCGGGCGGGGGGTGCGGCGGATGAGCTCGTCGAGTTTGGCGATGAGTTCGGTCTGGCCGCGGGTCTGTTCGACGAGGCTGCGGGCGATGAAGGTGGAGCGCTGGGTGAAGAACTCCAGGATGTGGAGGCAGGCCCATTCGGTGAGGGACTCCAGGTAGAGGGCGGAGTCCGTGGAGAGGCCGTCGGGGGCGGGAGCGGCGGCCCGGAGGCGGCGGGCGAGGGCGTGGTGGCCGAGGCGTACGGCCTGGACGTCGTCCATGTCGAGGTCGCCGAGGGCGAGGAGGGTCGTCCCCAGGGTGTGGACGACGGCCTCGGTCTCGTCGGCGGGGAACGGGGCCTCGCCGCGCCCGTCCCGGGAGCGGTCGACCAGCGTCGCTGCGAGTCTGCGGACGTCCTTCTCCGTGAGGCTGCGCTTCTCGCCGCGGAAGGAGACGAGGCCGGAGAGCCTCACTTTGGGCGCGTTGCCGGTGAGTCCGGCTCCCGGGCCGTCGCTGACCAGCAGTTTCTTCAGCAGTGGGCTGATCGCCGCGGAGGCGAGCCGGGTGCCGATGAGTGCCGGTTCCATAGGTGTCCCCCCGAAGATCATCGAATGCGCCAGCGTAGTGCGGGACGGCCTTTCCGGGGGGTCGGTTGCGTGACCCAGGTCCCATTCGCGGCCGGCGCCGGGTGACAAGCGGCACAGGCGTTTCGAGGGGTACTAACAGGAATAGTGGCGACCTTTGGTGGCGATTCGGGACGTTCAGGGATCAACCGCCGGGACTTTGGGCCCCCGGGGTCCCGAACCGGGCGGGCCCGGCCTTTCGGGCGGTTCCGGCCCCCCGTGACGTGCGGATAAACCGATTCTCTTGTGTCGTTATGTCCGGTTTCAGAAGTTGAAGGCAAGGCCGTCAAGGGTCGATCTCCGGGGGAGATCGCTACGACGCCATGTCGTAGATGGGGTGTTTTGGGCTTGGCGGGGGTCCGGGTTACCAAGGATGAGCAAGCCCGACGCGAAGCACCGATCGCGCCGGGTCCCGTACTTCCCGGAGGTTTTCCCCCGTATGTCGAAGCGCGTCATGAACCCCGCCGCCCGTACCGCCGCCGTCGCCCTCGCCGCCGCGGGTCTGGGAGCGTCGCTGGTGGCCGGAGCAGGGTCCGCCTTCGCCGCCGAGGGCAAGGCCGTCACCCCGCTCGCCGCGACCGCGTCCGCCGCCGTCGCGACCCAGGCCGAGACCCAGGCCAAGGTGGCCGCCCAGGTGAAGGCCGCGGCCGCGAAGACCGCAGCCGCGAAGACCGCAGCCGCGAAGACCGCGGCTGCCAAGACCGCCGCCGTGAAGGCCGCGGCCGCGAAGAAGGCCGTCACGGCCAAGAAGGCCGCGTCCTGGGTCAAGCCGGTCACCTCGTACACGCTGTCCGCCAGCTACAACCAGGGCGGCGCGATGTGGGCCCACAAGCACTCCGGCCAGGACTTCGCCGTCCCGGTCGGCACCCCGGTCAAGGCCGCGGGCGCGGGCACCGTCGTGAAGGCCGGTCCGAACGGCGGCGGCGACGGCCCCGCGTACGGCAACGCGATCGTCGTCAAGCACGCCAACGGCACGTACTCGCAGTACGCCCACCTGTCGAAGATCAAGGTCAACATCGGCCAGAAGGTCGCCGCCGGCCAGCAGATCGCCCTCTCGGGCAACACCGGCAACTCCTCCGGCCCCCACCTGCACTTCGAGATCCGTACGACCCCGAACTACGGCTCCGCCGTCAACCCGGCCGCCTTCCTGCGGGCCCACGGCGTCGGCATCTGACCCGACCCGCCTCAGGAGGCCGAGTAGGCCTGACTGATCAGATCGAGGGCGACCTCGAGGACGGCTCCGTGCTTGTCCTCCGGGTCGCCTTCGACGTTCTGCATGAAGAACGTGCCCGCGTGCAGGGTGAAGATCGCGCTGACGCAGCGGACCTTGTCCGTCATCGGGAGGTCGGGCTCCTGGATGAGGTCGCTCAGCGTGAGCATGCGCTCCTTGAAGGTCAGGCCGACGCTGAGCTCGCGCACGGTGGCCTGGTTCTCCTGGATGAAGCGGAAGAGGGGTTCCGCCGCGCGCAGCGCCACCTGGTAGCGGCGCAGGACCTCCTGCTTGGTCTCCAGCGTGCGGGGCTGCTCCTCGGCCCAGGCGATCAGCTCGTCCATGGGCCGGGTCAGGTCCTCGAAGATCCCGATGAGGATGTCTTCCTTGGTCTTGAAGTGGTAGTAGAGCGCGGCCTTGGTGACGTCGAGGCGTTCCGCGATCTCGCGCAGCGAGGTCTTCTCGTAGCCCTGCTCGGCGAAGAGGGCGAGAGCCACGTCCTGGATGCGCTGGCGGGTGTTGCCTCGGGCCTGGACCATGGTCTCTCGCTTCCACACTTACTTACTTGACGACCGGCTAGTTCCGCGTCTACCGTCCCCAGTGTAGTAACTAGCCGGGCGGCAAGTAAGGGAACAACATGGCGACCAACGAGACAGTCAAGACGGCCGAGGGGGAGGCACCACCCGCGCGCAGCGTCCGCGTCGTCCTGCTCGCCCTCATGATCGCGATGCTGCTCGCGATGCTCGACAACATGATCATCGGTACCGCGATGCCGACGATCGTCGGCGAGCTCGGCGGCCTGGAGCACCTCTCCTGGGTCGTCACCGCGTACACCCTGGCCACCGCCGCCTCCACCCCCCTCTGGGGCAAGGTCGGCGACATGTTCGGCCGCAAGGGCGTCTTCCTCGCCTCGATCGTGATCTTCCTGATCGGCTCGGCGCTCAGCGGCATGGCCCAGGGCATGGGCCAGCTCATCGGCTTCCGCACCGTCCAGGGCCTCGGCGCCGGCGGCCTCATGGTCGGCGTCATGGCGATCATCGGCGACCTGATCCCGCCCCGCGAGCGCGGCAAGTACCAGGGCATGATGGCCGGCGTGATGGCCCTCGCCATGATCGGCGGACCCCTCGTCGGCGGCACCATCACCGACCACTGGGGCTGGCGCTGGTCCTTCTACATCAACCTGCCGCTCGGCGTCGTCGCCCTCGCCATGGTGAGCACCGTCCTGCACCTGCCGAAGAAGCAGCGTGCCACCGGCACCCGGATCGACTTCCTCGGCGCCGGACTGCTGACCGTCGGCATCACCGCGATCGTCCTCGTCACCACCTGGGGCGGTACGGAGTACGCCTGGGGCTCGGGCGTGATCGTCGGCCTCGCGCTCGGCGGAGCCGCCGCGCTCGCCGCCTTCCTCTTCGTCGAGACCCGCGCGAGCGACCCGATCATGCCGCTGCACATCTTCCGCAGCCGCAACTTCACCCTGATGTCCCTGATCGGCTTCATCACCGGCTTCGTGATGTTCGGCGCGGTCCTCTACCTGCCGATCTTCCAGCAGTCCGTCCAGGGCGCCTCGGCGACCAACTCCGGCCTGCTCCTCCTGCCGATGCTGCTGTCGATGATGGTCGTCTCGCTGGTCGTCGGCCGCGTCACCACCAGCACCGGAAAGTACAAGGTCTTCCCGATCGCCGGCGGGGCCCTCATGGTGGTCGGCCTCTACCTGCTCTCCACCATGGACACCGGCACCTCGCGCCTGGTCTCCGGAGTCTGGATGGCCGTCCTCGGCGCCGGCATGGGCTTCCTGATGCAGATCACCATGCTGGTCGCCCAGAACAGCGTGGAGATGAAGGACATGGGCGTCGCCTCGTCCTCCACCACCCTGTTCCGGACGCTCGGCTCCTCCTTCGGCGTCGCCGTCATGGGCGCGCTCTTCACCAGCCGCGTCCAGGACGAGATGGCCGCCCGCGGCGGCTCCGGACTCACGGAGCACACCGCACAGCTCGACGCGGCCAGCCTCGCCAAGCTGCCGGCGGCCCTCCGCGAGGCCTACCAGCACGCGGTCGCCACCGGCACCCACGGCGCCTTCCTGCTCGCCTCCGCGGTCGCCGTCCTCGGCTTCGCCCTCGCCTTCTTCGTCAAGGAGGTGACGCTCCGGGGCGCGGGACCGGCGGCGGCACCGAAGCCGGAGTCCGGCGACACGGTGAAGGTCGCGGAGACGGTCTGAGACCGGTAGCGCGTACGGCGAAGGGGCCGGGTCCTGACCAAGGACCCGGCCCCTTTCCCGTACGCCTCCTCACCCGCGGCGGCGGACCCGTGGCCACACGCCCGGAGTCGGGGCCACGTCCGGCGTCGGGCCCGCGCCCGGCACCGGGGCCACCCCCGGCAGAGGCCTCGCCGCTTCCCCGTACGCCTGTCTCACCCCGGCAGCCGCAGGACCGGGAAGCTGCCCGTGTTCGTCGGGGCGTGGTCCGGCAGCCACAGGACGGCGATGGCGCCGCCCACCCCGTTCGGGGCCGCCTCGGAGGCCACGTTCCGGAAGGTCAGCCGGGCGCCGAGGACCCGCGCCTGGCCCACCGCGATGGTCAGCCCCAGGCCGTGGCCCTGGCCGGCGCGGTCGCTCGTGCCCGTACGGAACCTGCTCGGCCCCTCCTTGAGGAGCGCCTCCGGGAAACCGGGGCCGTGGTCGCGGACGCGCACCACACGGCCCTCGACGGTGACCTCGACCGGCGGCTTGCCGTGCTTGGCCGCGTTCGCGAGGAGGTTGCCGAGGACGCGTTCCAGGCGCCGTGGATCGGTGTTCACCCAGGAGTCGTGGACGACCCGGACGACCACCTCGGGGTCCAGGGAGCGCACCCGCCGCTCGACGAACTCGCCGAGCGCGATCTCCTGGAGCTCGGCCCGCTCCGACGCGCTGTCGAGCCGGGCCACCTCCAGGACGTCCTCGACCAGGGTCCGCATCGCCTGCGCCCGGTCCCGCACGAGCTCGGTCGGACGCCCCGGCGGCAGCAGCTCGGCGGCCGTGAGCAGCCCGGTCACCGGGGTGCGCAGCTCGTGCGCGATGTCCGCGGTGACCCGGCGCTCGGCCTCGATCCGCTCGTTGAGGGCGTCGGTCAGGGCGTCGACCGCCCACGCCAGGTCGTCGGTCTCGTCCCGTACGACCCCGCCGACGGCGTCCCGCACCCGGACGTCCGTGTTGCCCTGGGCGACCCGCCCGGCCGCGACGGCGGCCTTCCGCAGCCGCCGGGAGATCCGGCCGCCGATCAGGACGCCGAGGGCGCAGCCGCCGAAGACCACCGAGACCGAGCCGATGACCAGCGCCCGGTCCAGATCGTTCATGATCGTCGCGCTGCGGTCGGCGAAGGGGATGTGCAGCGACAGCACGTCGCCGCTGGCCAGCGGCACGGCGGCCCACACGTCGGGCGGCCCGCCGTGCCGGTGCTCCTGCACGTACGTGCCGCGCCGGTTGTCCCGCATCAGCTGGTCGAGCTGGGGCGGCAGCGCCGGATCGTTGATCTTCGTGCCGAAGCGGGGCTCCTTGGGCTTCGAGGACTCGTACATCCGCTGGGCGAAGAGCAGCCGCTCCATCTGCACCTCGCGCGCGTTGTCGAGCATCGAGATCCGGGCGGCGTTGTGCACGACGATGCTGAGGGTGACCGCGATGAGGGCGCCGACCGCCGCGATGGCGACGGCGATCTTCCAGCGGACCCCGGTCCGGAGGGGGAGCAGCTTCACCGGCCCGGTCCCGTCTCGGGGGACGACGTGGGATGGATCATGCCGACCTAGCTCTTGAGCTTGTAGCCGAAGCCGCGGACCGTCTCGATCCGGTCCTGGCCGATCTTGGCGCGCAGCCGCTGCACGTGGACGTCGACGACCCGGGTGTCGCCGCCCCAGCCGTAGTCCCAGACCCGCTCCAGGAGCTTGTCCCGGGACAGTACGGTGCCGGGCGCGGCCGAGAACTCCAGGAGCAGCCGCATCTCCGTCGGGGTCAGCGCCACCGGCTGCCCGCCCTTGAGGACCTCCATGCCCTCGGTGTCGACCTCCAGGTCGCCGAAGGCCAGCAGGCCGCCGTCGCCCGGCCCGTCCCCGTGCTCGCCCGCGCCGCCCGCGTGGCCGAAACGGCGCAGCACGGCCCGGATGCGGGCCATGAGCACCGAGCCGTCGAAGGGCTTGGTGACGTAGTCGTCGGCCCCGGCCTCCAGGCCCAGCACGACGTCGATCGAGTCGGCGCGCGCCGACAGCATGATGACCGGCACCGTCGACTCGTCGCGGATGCGGCGGCAGAGGCTGACCCCGTCCATGCCGGGCAGCATCACGTCGAGCAGCGCGATGTCCGGCCGCTGTGCCCGGAAGGCGTCCAGGCCGGAGAGCCCGTCGGGCATGGCCGTGACACGGAAGCCGTCCCGCTCCAGGGCGAGCTGGGTGGCCTCACGGATCACATCGTCGTCCTCGACGAACAGGACATGGGTTTCGGCCATCGTGCGCGTCCTTCGGGATACGGGCGGTCGGGGAAAAGGGATACGTCATACCGGATACGTGAAGAGGGGCGGTATACGGGATACGTGAGGAGGGGCGGTGTTACGGGTCTCGGGTCATGGGGCACGGGACGAGGAGCGGGGCTACGGCGAGGGGCGGTGCGGCTCAGTTCGCGGGGGGCTCGCTGGGCGCTGGCTCCGCAGCGTCGCCGTCGCCGACCGCTCGGCTGTAGTCGTTGTGCACCCAGTCGTGCTGGGTGAACCTGTTCCCCGACCAGCGGTACGTGATCACGTCCTCGCCGGAGGGGTACGCGACCGGGTCGCCCTTCGCGTACACCTGCCGGGTGACGACGAGGTCGCCCCGGTCGATCGTGGCGTACACGGCGGCCTCCTCGGCCATGAACACGTTCACGTACCTGTCGCTCTGCATGCGGTAGACATACGTGCCGATCCCCACGGCATCACCGCAGGTCATGACGTTGACGACGACGTCCGGAGCCGGAGAGTCCGTGAGGTTTCCGTACGAGGCGTCCACCGGATAGGCGTCCGCGACGCACGGCTTCAGGTCGTCCTTGAGCCGGTCCCCGATCTTCGGGTCGGCCTTGAGCAGCGCGATCGGATCCACCCGCTCGGCGGACTGCGGACCCTCGCTCACCGACACGGAGGGGGTGGGCGCCGCCGCGGCCACCTCGTCGGTGCGGGCCGCGCCCTCGTCACGGGAACCGGTGCCACCGGTGGAACAGGCGGCCAACGACAGCCCGGCGGCGACGAGCCCGGCCACGGCCGTGGCGCCCGCCGCCCGGGCGGTACGACGCGGGCGGCGCCGACCGGTCCGGAACCGGTCGCCGCCGCCGCTCTCGCAGGGGTCGCCGTCGTGGCGTCTGCCGCCGTCGGCTGCCTCGTCTAGGCCGCGCACCGCTCCCGCCCCCTCTCGTCACCTCGTACGGTCGTCCGCTCCCCGGCCCGCCCCAGGGCGGCGGCGTCGATGTCGCGGCTCTCCAGCTCCTGGCGGAGCCGGGCGAGCGCGCGGTGGAGCGTCGACTTCACCGTACCCGTCGACATGCCGAGCGCCGCCGCCGTCTCCTCGGTGCTCATCTGCTCCCAGTGACGCAGGACGACGACGCTGCGCTGCTTCGGCGCCAGCACCTTCAGGACGTCCATCAGCAGGGCACGGTCGGCGTGCTGCTCGGTCGCGTCGTCGACGCAGGCGTCGGGCAGCTGCTCGGTGGGGACCTCGTCGAGCTTGCGGGCGCGCCACCACTCCGTCCGGGTGTTGATCATGACCCGGCGCAGGTAGGCGTCGGCCAGGGACTTGTCGGCGATGCCGTCCCAGCGGCCGAACGTGCGGGCCAGCGCCGTCTGGAGGAGGTCCTGCGCGTCGACGGGGTCGGCGACGAGCCGACGGGCGCTGCGCAGCAGCGCGTCCTGCCGCGTGCGTACGTACTCCTCGAAGTCGAGCACCTCGCCGTGCCTCATCCGAACCGCCTCCGAATCCCCGTGACCTGCTCTGTTCCTCGTGTCGTCGACGACGCTACGGAGCACTTGTCACGGAGCTGTGCGGGGCAGCCGTCGGCGGACGCACGGCTACCCATCGGTTGTGTAACAGCGGGGCGGAACAGGTTTCGAGAGCATCCCGAGGACTCCGGGCGGCGACCTCGGGTGTCAGCGGAACGGCACGACGCCCCCGGGAGGCCCGGGGGCGCGACGCCTCAGGAGAGCGGGAGGCGGTAGCGGCCGCCGTCCAGCGGCTCGACCAGGCCGTCCGCGACCAGGCCGTCGAGGGCCCGGGCCCGCTGCACCGGCTCGTCCCAGACCGCGTCCAGGGCCGCCTGCGCCACCGGGTCGGCCGACTCGCGCAGCACGGCGAGGAGTCGGCCCCGCACCTGCCGGTCGGTGCCGGCGTAGGTCTGGCCGCGCCGCGGCGGGCCGTCGTGCGCCGGCTTGCCCGCCAGACGCCAGGCGCACCGGGTGGCGATCGGGCAGCGCCCGCAGTCCTCGTTCTTCGCCGTGCACACCAGCGCGCCCAGCTCCATGGAGGCGGCGGCCCAGCGGGAGGCCGTCGCCTCGTCGCCCGGAAGCAGGGCGCGGGCGAGCCGCCGCTCGGCGGCCGTGGTCGCGTTCGGGGGGTACTGCACACCGGTCGCCGCCCGGGCGAACACCCGGCGCACGTTGGTGTCCAGGACCGCGTGCCGCTGCCCGTACGCGAAGGAGGCCACCGCCGCCGCCGTGTACTCGCCGATCCCGGGCAGTGCGAGGAGCTGCCCGTGGTCGCTCGGTACGTCGCCGCGGTGCCGTTCCGTTATGGCCACGGCCGCGGCGTGCAGCCGCAGCGCCCGGCGCGGATAGCCGAGCCGGCCCCAGGCCCGTACGGCCTCGCCGGGGGCCTCGGCGGCCAGGTCGGCCGGGCGCGGCCAGCGCGCGAGCCACTGCTCGTACACCGGGAGGACCCGGACGACCGGGGTCTGCTGGAGCATGAACTCGCTGACCATGACCCCCCAGGCGCCGGCCTCGGGGCGGCGCCAGGGCAGGTCACGGGCGTGCCTGTCGAACCAGGCGAGGACGGGGCCGTGCAGCTGGGCGGGGAGCTCCGGGGCCACGGGGCCCTCGGGGTCCGGGGACGTGGGGGGAGTGTCGATGGAAGTCATGGCACCTCCGATCCTGGCACGTCCGCGACGGGATCAGTACGCGCCGTGGCGTGCGCGGGAGGGCCGCTCGGAGTGTGCGGGAGCGTACGCGGCGGCGTGCGCCGCCGGTCCGCGCCCCGCACACCACGACACCACCGTGTTGCCGCTGGACCTGGCCGTCCCCACCAGCGACCGCACCGGCCGCTCGGCGGCCTTCATGACGAGGAAGGAGACCAGGGCGCCGACGAGCAGCCCGACGGTCACGTCGTGCGGGTAGTGGACGCCGACGAAGACCCGGGAGAACGCCATGAGCAGCGCCATCGGCACGGTCAGCCAGACGATCCCGCGCCAGGACAGGGCGAGGGCGATCGCGCCGGCGCCGGCGATGGCCGAGTGGTTGCTGGGGAAGGACCAGTCGCCGTACGGCGGGCAGGCGACGAGCGAGGCGGGCGCCCCGGCGACCGCGCGGCAGGGGCGTTCCTCGTCGACCAGCGACTTGAACGCCTCGCTCACCACGTACCCGAAGGCGGTGGCCAGCGGGGCGAGCAGCGCGAGCGTCATCGCCCGGTCCGACCCGTCGCGCGAGCGCCACCAGCCGGCCAGGAACAGCACGCCGAAGAGCAGCAGTCCGGCCTCGGTCCAGACCTCGGCGAGCCACTGGAACCAGTGGGGGGTGGAGTGGGCGAAATCGGCGACGTCGAGATACAGACGGTCGGAGAGGTCGAGGAGGGTGTTCATGGTGCACGACGCTAACCGGAATTCCGGGTCCCCCGCCCCGGGCCGACGACCAGGGCCACCCCCGACGAAAGTGGGGGGCTCGCGATTCGCGCCGGTAACCACCCATTTCGACCGGGGCCCCGGGAAAAGTTCCCGGAACCGACGGATGTGATCATCGGCAAAACTTGGCGTCTCGGGCGGCGGGTGGGGCGGGAGTTGAGCCGGATCTCTCGTAAGGTTCGGGTCGTGGGATCTTTGCGCAATCCGGTCGGGCCGCTTCCCTCCACCATCTACTGGCGACGGAGGGCGGTCGCGGTATGCCTGGTGGCGCTGCTGGCCCTGCTCGCCGTGTGGGCCGTCGCCTCCGGTGACGGGGGCGGGAAGAAGCCGAACGACGCCGCCAACGGCTCGTCGCCCACCCCGCCCTCGATCACGCCCGGCCCCTCCGGAACCGGCCCCGCGATCAGCCAACAGCCCGGCGGCCGCGACGAGTCGGGCGAGACCGGCGACTCCGACGGCTCCGACGGCTCCGACGCCAACGCGGGCACCGGCGCCAACGCGGGCACCGGCACGGACACGGGCGCCGACGCCGGTACGGACTCCGGTGCCGAGACCGGCGGGAAGAACGGCGACACCGACGGCGCCGGCGGCGACGGAGGCGCGGGCACCGGAGCCGGCCGGCAGGTCCCGGCGAACTCCCCCCTTCCGAACTGCCCCGCCGGAGCACTTCAGTTGACGCTCCGCAGCACCAAGATCTCCTACGAGGCCGGCGAGAAGCCGCGCTTCCACCTCGTCGCCAAGAACACCTCGAACACCGCCTGCAAGGCCGACTTCGGGCCCCGCGCCGCGGTGCTGACGATCAGCGACGCCCGCGACGACGCGGTCTGGTCCTCCGCCGACTGCCCCCGCCCCGGCAACCCGATCCTGCTCCAGGTCCCCGCCCTCGCCACCGTCACCCACACCGTCGAGTGGGACCGCGCCCGCAGCGCCCCCCGCTGCGCCACCGCCCCGGCCGGCCCGGCCCTCCCCGGCACCTACCTCGTGGAGGCCACGATGGCCGGCGCGAAGGTGCTCCCGGCCTCGTTCAGGCTGACGAACGACTGACGACTGACGACCGGCGACCGGCGACCGGCGACCGGCGACGGGCGACCGGTGACGGGCGACGGGCGACCGGCGCTGGGCGGACGGCGGACGGCGGACGGCGGAAGAGGTGCGGCGGAGGGCGTACGACTGGCGGACGGCTGACCCCCAGGGCCTTTCGGCCGTGATTCGCCGGAGCAGCCCGTACGCCGAAGACCCGCACGACGGTGCAGAGCCCGACAGAGCCAGACGTACCGCTCCAGGATCCCCGACAGACCTAGACGTACCGCTCCAGGATCGAGGACTCCGCGAGCCGCGACAGGCCCTCGCGCACGCTGCGGGCGCGGGCCTCGCCGACGCCGTCGACGGTCTGGAGGTCGTCCACGCTCGCCGCGAGGAGCTTCTGCAGGCCGCCGAAGTGCTCCACCAGCCGTTCGATGATCGCGCCGGGCAGCCGGGGCACCTTCGCGAGGAGCCGGTACCCGCGCGGCGACACCGCCGAGTCGAGGGTCTCCGGCGAGCCGCTGTATCCCAGAGCCCGAGCCACGACCGGAAGTTCGAGCAGCTCGGTGTGGGTGAGCGCGTCCAGCTCGGTCAGCGCCTCGGCGACCGTGCGGGCGCGCTTGGCGGTGGGCTCCGGCACGTAGTCCCGGATCACCAGCTCGCGCTCGGGCTCGACGCCCGCGATCAGCTCGTCGAGCTGGAGCGACAGGAGCCGTCCGTCGGTGCCCAGCTCGACCACGTACTCGGCGATCTCGGTGGCGATCCGGCGGACCATCTCCAGGCGCTGGGCGACGGCCGTGACGTCCCGGACGGTGACCAGGTCCTCGATCTCCAGGGCGGAGAGCGTGCCGGCCACCTCGTCGAGGCGCAGCTTGTACCGCTCCAGGGTCGCGAGGGCCTGGTTGGCACGGGACAGGATCGCCGCCGACTCCTCCAGGACCCGGCGCTCGCCGTTCACGTACAGCGCGATCAGCCGCATCGACTGGGAGACGGAGACGACCGGGAAGTTGCACTGCTTGGAGACCCGGTCCGCCGTGCGGTGGCGGGTGCCGGTCTCCTCGGTGGGAATGGAGGCGTCCGGGACCAGCTGCACGCCGGCGCGGTGGATCTTGGTGATGTCCTTGTCGAGGACGAGCGCGCCGTCGAGCTTGCACAGCTCACGCAGGCGCGTGGCGGCGAACTCGACGTCCAGCACGAAACCGCCGGTGGCCATCGAGTCGACCGTCTTGTCCAGGCCGAGCACGATGAGTCCGCCCGTGTTCCCGCGGAGGATCCGCTCCAGGCCGTCGCGCAGCGCGGTGCCGGGCGCGACGGCGCTCAGGGCGGCGCGCATCAGCGCTTCGTTGCCGGAGCCCGCGCCGGACTTTCCGGGAGCTGCTGCCCCGTCCTTGGCTGCCACTGCACTCCTCCGGCTCGTACGGATGGGCGAGACCAGGGCAAAGTCTAGCGACACCACCCCGCAGTCCTCCGCCCACGACCGATCAGGGGTGGTCCGAAAGGGGTCCCCACCCTGACCGGCGGCTAACCCTCGGCACCCTCCGGCGTCTTCGCGCGGCGGCTCCGGGGCAGCACCCGCAGGGCGTCCCCCATGTCCGCGACCTCGGTCACCTTCATGCCCGCCGGCACCTTGCCGGGGTCGGACGGCACGAGCGCGTGCGTGAAGCCGAGCCGGTGCGCCTCGGCGAGTCTCCGCTGCACGCCGGTCACCCGCCGCACCTCGCCCGCGAGCCCGACCTCGCCGATCGCGACCAGGTTCTTCGGCAGCGGGGTGTCGCTCGCCGCGGAGGCGAGCGCGAGGGCGATGGCCAGGTCGGCGGCGGGCTCGGTGAGCTTCACGCCGCCCACCGTCGCGCTGTAGATGTCCCGCTTGCCCAGTGCGCTGATCCGCCCGCGCTGCTCCAGGACCGCCAGCATCATCGAGACCCGGGAGGTCTCCAGACCGGAGGTGGTCCGGCGCGGGGACGGGATCTGGGAGTCCACGGTCAGCGCCTGGACCTCGGCGACCAGCGGCCGGCGACCCTCCAGGGTCACGGTCAGACAGGTGCCCGGCACGGCCACGTCCCGCCGGGTCAGGAACAGCCCTGACGGGTCGGCCAGGCCGGTGATGCCCTCGTCGTGCAGTTCGAAGCAGCCGACCTCGTCGGTCGCCCCGTACCGGTTCTTCACGCCGCGGACGAGGCGCAGCCGCGCGTGCCGGTCGCCCTCGAAGCTCAGGACGACGTCGACCAGGTGCTCCAGGAGCCGGGGGCCCGCGATGGCCCCGTCCTTGGTGACGTGGCCCACGAGCAGCGTGGACATGCCGCGCTCCTTGGAGACCCGGATCAGGGCTCCGGCGACCTCGCGGACCTGCGCCATGCCGCCGGGCGCGCCGTCGATCTCGGGGGAGGCGACGGTCTGCACCGAGTCCATGATCAGCAGGGAGGGCTTCACGGCGTCGAGGTGCCCGAGGACCGCCGACAGGTCGGTCTCGGCCGCCAGGTACAGGTGGTCGCTGAGCGCGTTGATCCGGTCGGCGCGCAGCCGGACCTGGCTCGCGGACTCCTCGCCCGTCACGTACAGCGTGCGGTGCTCGTCGCTCGCCGCCTTCGCCGCCACGTCGAGCAGCAGCGTGGACTTGCCGACGCCCGGCTCGCCCGCGAGCAGCACGACGGCGCCGGGCACCAGGCCCCCGCCGAGGACCCGGTCCAGCTCGTCGACGCCGGTCGAGCGGGCGGTCGCCTGCCGGCCGTCGATCTGGGCGATGGGGACGGCGGCCGTGGAGACCCGGCCGGCCGCGGTCGTCCGCACGGCGGGCGCGCCGTACTCCTCGACCGTCCCCCAGGCCTGGCATTCGGGGCAACGGCCGAGCCACTTGGCCGTCTGCCAGCCGCACTCGGTGCAGCGGTAGGACGGCCGGTCCTTGGCGGATTTCGTACGGGCAGCCATGTCCCCCACCGTATCGGCACCCACTGACAACGGGCCGCGGTCCTCCACAGGGGGACCGCCACGGCACCGGAACGCCGGGTTCCTGTCCTCTTTCGAGCGATAGCTTCACCCGTAAGAATGAGAATGGCTCAACCGGTACGAAGAGTGCCCTTCGCCTTGCCTACGGTCGCCCAGTGACGAGCAGCAGGCTGGATTCCCCCAGAGGCACCACCGGCGCCCACCGGGCGCACCGCGCCGCGGACCAGGGACCGCGCACGCTCGGCCGACGGCCCCCCGCCCACTACGAGGCCGCCCTCGACGGCCTCTTCACGTACTGCCTCTCCGTGCTCTGCGACCACGACACGGCGACCGCCGTCCTCGGCGACGTCCTCGCGGTCGCCGAGCGCCACCACGGCCGCTGCCCCTCCGACGAGGACGGCCGCACGGCCTGGCTGTACGCCCTCGCCCGCTGGGCCTGCCTGCGCAGCCTCGGCGAGCAGCGCCGCAAGCGCCAGGGCGCCCACACCGGCCGCCCCGCCGTCACCGCGTCCGAGCCGCCCAGGGTCTCCGAGGAGACCGCCGACCGGCGCCGGGCCGAACTCGCCAGCCTCGCCTGGCCCGAGGCGGCCGGCACCACGCCCGAGCAGCGCGAGGCCCTGGAGCTCGCCGTGCGGCACGGCCTCAGCCGGCGCCAGGTCGCCGCCGTCCTCTCCCTCGACCCGCAGGCCGCCCGCGAGCTCCTCGCCACCGCGGGCTGCGAGGTCGAGCGGACCCGCGCCGCGCTCGCCGTCGTGGAGACCGGCGGCTGCCCCACCGTCGCCCGGCTCACCGGCGACCACCGGGTGCTCCTCTCGGCCGCCCTGCGCGCCGAACTCGTCCGGCACGTCGACGACTGCCCCCGCTGCCGGCGAGTGGCCGAGCGCGTCGGCGCCGGCGGCCCCTGGCCCGGCACCACCGCACCGGCCCCCGCCCGGCTGCCGCTCGTCGAGGCGCCCCGGGCCGACGCGTACATGGCGATGCTGCACGTCCCCCGCGCGCGTGCCGGCGCCCCGCGCTTCGCGCCCACCGGCTTCCCGATGGATCCCAAGGACCACGTGGCCCGCCGCGACCGGATGCGGGCCCGCGCGGTGACCACCACCGTCGTGGCGGCCGTCGTCGCCGCCCCCGTCCTCGCCCTGTGGACCTCCTACCGGGGCACGCCCGCCGCGGACACGGCCGGCCGGGACGACGCCCGGATCAGCGCCCGCGAGGCGGGCGAGGCGGACGGCCCGGACGGTTACTACGAGAACGCGGGCAACGCCCGCACCACTCCCGAGCCCCGCTTCACCCAGGGCACCCGCGCCCCCGACGTCTCCGTCGAGGTGGTCAGCCCCGGCGGCCCCACCGGACCGTCCCGCCCCGGCGAGCCCGCCGCCGGCTGGATCACGGTCTCCGCGCGCGGTCACGGCGATCTGACCCTGCTCACGCTCACCGCGTCCGGCGGCTCCCCCGTCGACTGGTCGCTGTGGACGGACGCCCCCTGGCTGTACGTGACCCGGGCCTCGGGCACGCTCCGCCCCGGTGAGACGGTCACGATCACCGTCCGCGTCGACCACGGCCGCGAGCCCGTGGGCGCCTGGAGCGCGCGGATCGGCGTGAACCCCTCGGGCGCGGTCGTCAGGATCGACGGCCACCGTCCGCCCCCGCCCGTCGACGACCGGGTGATCACGCCTCCGCCGGTCACGACCACGGAGCCGACGACGCCGCCGACGTCCCCGCCGACGACCGAGCCGACCACTCCGCCCACGTCGCCGCCCACCACGGAGCCGACCACTCCGCCCACCACCGAGCCCACGACCCCGCCGACGACCGAGCCGACCACGGAGCCGACGACCCCGCCGCCGACCACCGAGGAGCCCCCGCCCACGACCTCCGACCCGGGCACACCCCCGGCACCCACGGAGGAGCCGGCGCCGTCTTCTTGAAGAGGCCCGGGTCTCGAAGAGGCCCGGTCGCTCGGGCTTCCCAGCGGGGGTCCGGTCGATCAGGCTTCTCAGTGGGTGGCCGGTCGATCAGACCGGGCCCGCGACGCCGGGCAGACAGAGACCATCCTCGGCAGACGGACCCTTCCCGGCGGACAGGCCACCCCCGGGAGACAGGCCACCCCCGGCGGATCAGGCCGGGTCGGCCGGATGCGGGGCCACGAGCGGCAGCTGCGAGGCGAGCCGCGCCTCGCACAGTCCGACGAGCACCTCGTACGCCTCCTCGCCCATCATCTCGACGAGCTCCGGCCGGTACGAGACGTACACCGGCTCGGCACCGACGTGCGCCGAGGACGCCGTCGTGCAGTACCAGTGCAGGTCGTGCCCGCCGGGCCCCCAGCCACGCCGGTCGTACTCGCCGATCGACACCTGGAGCACCCGGCTGTCGTCGGGACGGTCGATCCAGTCGTACGTCCGCCGCACCGGCAGCTGCCAGCACACGTCCGGCTTCGTCTCCAGCGGCTCCCGGCCCTCCTTCATCGCCAGGATGTGCAGCGAGCAGCCCGCGCCGCCCGCGAAGCCGGGGCGGTTCTGGAAGATGCACGAACCCTCCCAGCGGCGGGTCTGCCGGTCGCCGTCCTCGTCGAGCTGCACCCAGCCCGACTCCGCGCCGACGTCGTGGAACTGCCACAGCTCCGGCGTCAGCCGCGCCACGTGCCCGGCGACCCGCTTCTCGTCGTCCTCGTCGGAGAAGTGCGCCCCGAGCGTGCAGCAGCCGTCGTCCGCGCGCCCCTCCTGGATGCCCTGGCAGCCGTTCCCGAAGATGCAGGTCCAGCGAGAGGTCAGCCACGTCAGGTCGCAGCGGAAGACCTGCTCCTCGTCGGACGGATCGGGAAACTCGACCCACGCGCGCGCGAAGTCCAGCCCCTTCTCGTCGGGCTCCTCGGCCCGGCCCAGCTTCTGCTTCCCGACCTTGACCGCCTTCACGGACTTCGCCGCGTGCGCGGTCCTGGCCGCCTTCACGCCGCCGTCCATGTCGCGGTCTTTGTCCGGCTTCGCCTTCTTCGTCTTTGGCACAACACCAAGCGTATGACGATGAGCGCAGTAGCGTTCCGCCCATGAGACTCGGAGTCCTCGACGTCGGTTCGAACACAGTGCACCTCCTGGTGGTGGACGCCCATCCCGGCGCCCGGCCGCTGCCCGCCCACTCCCACAAGGCGGAGCTCCGGCTCGCCGAACTCCTCGACGAGCGGGGGGCGATCGCGCCCGACGGCGTCGAGCGGCTCATCGCGACCGTCCGGGACGCACTCCTGGCCGCCGAGGACAAGGGCTGCGAGGAGGTGCTGCCGTTCGCGACCTCGGCCGTCCGGGAGGCCAGCAACGCCGACGCCGTCCTCGCGCGCGTGAAGGACGAGACCGGCGTCGACCTCCAGGTCCTCACCGGCGAGGAGGAGGCCCGGCTCACCTTCCTCGCCGCCCGCCGCTGGTTCGGCTGGTCCGCCGGGAAGCTCCTCCTCCTCGACATCGGCGGCGGCTCCCTCGAAGTCGCCTTCGGCATCGACGAGGACCCGGACACGGCCGTCTCCCTGCCGCTCGGCGCCGGCCGCCTGACCGCCGGCTGGCTGCCCGGCGACCCGGCCGACAGCGCCGACGTGAAGTGCCTGCGCCGCCATGTGCGCGCCCAGATCGCCCGTACGGTCGGCGAGTTCAGCCGCTTCGGCCGCCCCGACCACGTCGTCGCCACCTCCAAGACCTTCAAGCAGCTGGCCAGGATCGCGGGCGCGCCCGGCTCCGGCGAGGGCCTCTACGTCCAGCGGATCCTCTCCCGCAAGTCCCTGGAGGAGTGGGTCCCGCGCCTCGCCGGCATGACCGCCCCCGAGCGCGCGGCCCTGCCCGGCGTCTCGGAGGGCCGCGCCGGCCAGCTCCTCGCGGGCGCCCTCGTCGCCGAGGGCGCCATGGACCTCCTCGGCGTCGAGGAACTAGAGATCTGCCCCTGGGCCCTCCGCGAGGGCGTCATCCTCCGCCGCCTCGACCACCTCCCGGAGCACTGACCCACCCGAAGCCCCCGGCCCGGCCCGGCGGCGGTACCGGAAGCGGCGCCGGACACCGGCAGGCCCGGCGGCGGTACCGGGACACCGGCAGGCCCGGCTGCGGGGGCCGGAAGCGGCGCCGGGAGACCGGCAGGCCCGGCCGCGCGGGACCGGAAGCGGCACCAGGACACCGCCAGGCCCGGCCGCGCGGGGCCGGAAGGCGGTTCCCTCCGCCGGCCGCGCGGGGCCGGGCGTGACCCGAACCACGCTCCGGCCCCCCGGCGGGCCCCGTACCCTGTCTCCGTGGCAGAACCAGTGGTGCGCATCCCGGATGCGAAGGTCGCCCTGTCGACGGCCTCGGTCTATCCGGAGTCGACGGCGACGGCCTTCGAGATCGCCGCGCGCCTCGGCTACGACGGTGTCGAGGTCATGGTGTGGACCGATCCGGTCAGCCAGGACATCGAGGCGCTGCGCCGCCTCTCCGACTACCACCAGGTCCCGATCCTGGCCGTCCACGCCCCCTGCCTCCTCATCACCCAGCGCGTCTGGTCCACCGACCCGTGGGTCAAGCTCCAGCGCGCCCAGGCGGCCGCCGAGAAGCTCGGCGCGTCCACGGTCGTCGTGCACCCGCCGTTCCGCTGGCAGCGCCAGTACGCCAAGGACTTCGTCACCGGAATCTGGCGGATGGCGGACGAGACCGACGTCCGGTTCGCCGTCGAGAACATGTACCCGTGGCGGTACAAGGACCGCGAGATGCTCGCGTACGCCCCCGAGTGGGACGTCACCAAGGACGACTACCGGCACTTCACCGTCGACCTCTCGCACACCGCGACCGCCCGCACCGACGCCCTCGCGATGATCGACCGGATGGGCGACCGGCTCGGTCACGTCCACCTCGCCGACGGCAAGGGTTCCGCGAAGGACGAGCACCTGGTCCCGGGGCGCGGCACGCAGCCCTGTGCCGAGCTCCTGGAGCGGCTCGCGCTCACCGGTTTCGACGGCCACGTCGTCATCGAGGTCAACACCCGCCGGGCGATGTCAGCCGCCGAACGCGAGGCCGACCTCGCGGAGGCCCTGGCGTTCACCCGGCTGCACCTCGCCTCCGCCCGCCCCTCCCGGGTGCCGCGGACGTGACCGCGGCGGCCCCGCGCCGACGCGGCCGCCCCTCCCGTACCGAGGAGGAGAGCGGCCCGGGCGCGCGCGAGCGCATCCTGGAAGCGGCCCGCGCCGAGTTCGCGGAGCGGGGCTACGACAAGGCCTCGGTGCGCGGCATCGCCCGGGCGGCGGGCGTGGACCCGGCGCTCGTGCACCACTACTTCGGCACGAAGGACGAGGTCTTCGCCGCCGCGATCGAGGTCTCCTTCGAGCCGGCGACCGTCGTCCCGGCGATCGTGGCGGGCCCGCGTGACGCGATCGGCGAGCGGCTGGCGAGGTTCTTCATCGGCGTCTGGGAGAACCCCGTCAGCCGCGCCCCGCTCCTCGCCACCGTCCGTTCCGCGCTGACCCACGAGGCGGCGGCCAAGGTGCTGCGGACCTTCGTGCTCCGCCGGCTCCTGGAGCGGATCGCGGCCGAGCTGGACGTGCCGGAACCGGCGCTCCGGGCGGAGCTGGCCGCCTCCCAGATGATCGGGATCGTGATCATGCGGTATGTGATCAAGGTCGAGCCGCTGGCCTCCGCGGAACCGGAGGCGATCGTGGCCCAGGTGGCCCCGACCCTCCAGCGGTACCTGACCGAAGGCTGAACACCCGTCCCGCATTCCGGACGGTCCGTCCAGATCTTGGAGCGTCGGCGTACGCTCGAATGCAAGCACACCCATCACGAGGAGCGAGCGACGATGCCCGAGCTGAGGTCCCGCACAGTCACCCACGGTCGCAACATGGCGGGCGCCCGCGCCCTTATGCGAGCCTCCGGTGTACCCGGCGCGGACATCGGCCGGAAGCCCATCATCGCGGTCGCCAACTCCTTCACGGAGTTCGTCCCCGGCCACACCCACCTCCAGCCGGTCGGCCGGATCGTCTCCGACGCCATCACGGCCGCCGGCGGCATCGCCCGCGAGTTCAACACGATCGCCGTCGACGACGGCATCGCGATGGGCCACGGCGGCATGCTCTACTCGCTGCCCTCCCGCGACCTGATCGCCGACAGCGTGGAGTACATGGTCGAGGCGCACTGCGCCGACGCCCTGATCTGCATCTCCAACTGCGACAAGATCACCCCCGGCATGCTGATGGCCGCCCTGCGCCTCGACATCCCGACGGTCTTCGTCTCCGGCGGCCCCATGGAGTCCGGCCGCGCCACCCTCGTCGACGGCACGGTCCGCACCCTCGACCTGGTCGACGCGATCTCCGACGCCGTGAACCCCAATATCTCGGACGAGGACATCGCCCGCATCGAGGAGAACGCCTGTCCGACCTGCGGGTCGTGTTCCGGCATGTTCACCGCCAACTCGATGAACTGCCTGACCGAGGCCATCGGCCTCTCCCTCCCCGGCAACGGCTCCCTGCTCGCCACCCACACCGGCCGCAAGGCGCTGTACGAGGACGCGGCCCGCACCGTCGTCGACATCACCCGCCGGTACTACGACGAGGACGACGCCTCCGTCCTGCCGCGCTCGATCGCCACCCGCGCCGCCTTCGAGAACGCCATGGCCCTCGACATCGCCATGGGCGGCTCGACGAACACGATCCTCCACCTGCTCGCCGCCGCCCAGGAGGCCGAGCTCGACTACGGCCTGACCGACATGGACGAGGTCTCGCGCCGGGTGCCCTGCCTGGCCAAGGTCGCCCCGAACGTCGCCAAGGACCGCACGTACTACATGGAGGACGTGCACCGGGCCGGCGGCATCCCCGCCATCCTCGGCGAGCTCTACCGCGCCGGCCTGCTCAACGAGGACGTCCACTCCGTCCACTCCCGCTCCATCAAGGAGTGGCTGGACGCCTGGGACGTCCGCGGCGGCGCCGCCACCGACGAGGCCGTCGAGCTGTTCCACGCGGCCCCCGGCTGCGTCCGCTCGGCGACCGCGTTCTCCCAGTCCGAGCGCTGGGAGTCGCTCGACGTGGACGCGGCCGGCGGCTGCATCCGCGACGCCGCCCACGCGTACTCCAAGGACGGCGGCCTCGCGGTCCTGCACGGCAACCTCGCCGCCGACGGCTGCGTCGTGAAGACCGCCGGCGTCGACGAGTCGATCTGGACCTTCGAGGGCCCGGCCGTCGTCTGCGAGTCGCAGGACGAGGCCGTCGAGAAGATCCTCAACAAGCAGGTCACCGACGGCGACGTGGTCGTCATCCGGTACGAGGGCCCGCGCGGCGGCCCGGGCATGCAGGAGATGCTCTACCCGACGTCCTTCCTCAAGGGCCGCGGGCTGGGCAAGACCTGCGCGCTGATCACCGACGGCCGCTTCTCCGGCGGCACCTCGGGCCTCTCCATCGGCCACGCCTCCCCGGAGGCCGCGTCGGGCGGCACGATCGCCCTCGTCGAGGACGGCGACCGGATCCGCATCGACATCCCGAACCGCTCCATCGAGCTCCTCGTCGACGAGGCCACCCTCGCCGCCCGCCGCGAGGCGCTGGGCGGCGTCTACGCCCCGAAGAACCGGCAGCGCAAGGTGTCCGCCGCCCTCCGCGCCTACGCCGCGATGGCGACCAGCGCCGACAAGGGCGCGGTCAGGGACGTGACCAAGCTGGGCTGAGCCCGGCAGCGGTACGCAGAAGGGGAGCGGGCCCACGGCCCGCTCCCCTTCGCCGTACGCACCGCTCACCGCGAGACCCGGCCCGCCGTCGCCGTACGCACCCTCACCGCTCACGGCTCACCGCTCACGGCTCACCGCTCACGGCTCACCGCTCACGGCTCACCGCTCACGGCTCACCGCGAGCCACGGCTCGCGGGCGTCAGCCGTTCACCAGGACCCCGGCTCGCGCGCGTCGACGGCGAACACGGAGCCGTCGGGAGCGGTCCCGAACACCCGGTCCCCGGCGACCGACGGCGACGGCACGGAAGGTGCGTACCCGAGCCGGCCGTTCTGGAGCCGGGGCCGGGTCTGCCCGATGAGGGCCCCGCGCGCGGTGTCGACGGCGAGGAGTCGTCCGTCCTGGACGGAGAAGTACAGGCGGTCGCCGGGGCCGAGGACCGGCGGGGAGACGTTCCCGGCGGCCGTCTCCAGGTCCCACAGCACCCGCCCCTTCTCCGCGGCGGTGTCGAAGGCGGTGAGGTGCCCGTCCGCTTCGAGCAGGTGGACGACGGCGCCGCGCACGGCGATGCCCCGCAGATCCATCCGGCTCGGCAGGGTCAGCCTGCGCACGGATGCCCGGCCGCCGTCGCCGGGCCCCAGGAGCACCAGCGAGTCGACCAGCCCGGTGTCGTAGAGCGAGGCCAGGACCAGCGTGCCGTCGCCGGTGCGGCCCACCGGATCGAGGTCGCCCTCCAGCTTCCGGTGCCAGGCCACCTCGCCGGTGGCCGGGCGGACCGCGCCCACTTCGGTGCTGGTGCCGTCGAACGAGGTCTCGGACACCGTGAGCAGCCCGGAGGGCGCGTCGTACGTTCCCGGGCGCGGGACGCCGAATCCGGCCACGCCGTGCCGCCAGAGCTCCTTGCCGCTGCGGCCGTCGACCGCCCGCAGGCCGCCGGCGCCGTCCGACAGGACGACGGCGGAGCCGGCCGGCCGGTACGACTCGGGCACGCCCGCGCCCGCCTTCCAGCCGGGGCGTCCGTCCTCCGCCCCGTACGCCCGCAAGGGCTCGGTGGGGGCGGCGGCGCCGATCAGCCGGCCGCCCGCGAGGACGACCGGGGCCTCGGGCGAGCCCTGTTCGATGGGGGAGCTCCGCGACCAGAGGACCCGGCCGGTCACCGGGTCGAGCCGGGCGAGCCCGACGCCCCGGGCCGTGCAGTACAGCGCCCCCGCGTCGTGGGCGCAGGCGGGAGCGGCCGTGGGGCCGAGTTCCTGGAGCGGGGTGCGCCAGCCGGTGAAGGCGTTGGCCACCTCGTCGGGGCGGGCGGGTGCCTCGGGTGCGGGGTCCGCCGGGGCGCTCAGCGCCGCGTACAGGCCGGCTCCGGTCAGCGCGAGCACGGCGGCGACGGCCAGCGTCGGGCGCGGGCGGATCCGCCCGGCGAGGCGCGGGCCCCGGCGGCGCGGCGCCGGCACGGTGACGCGCACCGGTGTGTCCGCGTCCCACGCGGGCGCGTGGCCGGACTCGCCGTCCGGCAGCGAGGGCCGCCGCCGCTGTGCCGGTATGAAGGCCTCCGCCTCGTACGAGGGAGGCAGCAGCGCCGACATGATCTGGGCCGGGGTCGGCCGGTCGGCCGGCTCCTTGGCGAGGCAGCGCGCGACGAGCGGCGCCAGTTCCACCGGCACGCCCGTCAGGTCCGGCTCGTCGTGGACGACCTGGTACGCCACGATGTACGGGCTGTCGGAGTCGAACGGGCCGTGCCCCGTCGCCGCGTGCACCAGAACCGAGCCGAGCGCGAAGACGTCCGCCGCGGGTCCGACTTCGCGCGGGCGCTGGAACTGCTCCGGCGCCATGAACGGCGGCGAGCCGATCAGCTTGCCCGTCTCGGTGTGCAGGTCACTGTCGACCGGCCGCGAGATGCCGAAGTCGATGACCTTCGGCCCGGTGTCGGTCAGCAGGACGTTGCTGGGCTTGAGGTCCCGGTGGACGACGCCCGCCCGGTGGATGTCGCGCAGCGCCTCGGCGAGCCCGGCGGTGAGCCGGCGCAGTTCGGCGGGGGACAGCGGCCCGTTCCGCTTCACCTGGTCGGCGAGGGTCGGGCCGGGGACGTAGAGGGTCGCCATCCAGGGGCGTACGGCGTCGGGGTCGGCGTCCACCACCGGCGCGGTGAAGGCCCCGCTGACCCGGCGGGCCGCCGCGACCTCCTGGCGGAAACGCGCCCGGAACTCGGGGTCCTCCGCATACCGTGCGTGCACGACCTTGACCGCGAGCCGCAGGCCCGAAGCCGACGCCGCGAGGTGTACGACGCCCATGCCGCCGGCTCCCAGACACGCTTCGAGCCGGTAGTCACCCGCAAACTCGGGCCCCTCCGCTTCCCGGTCGGAACCGGTACCGCGCAACGGTGGCATCGCCCACCCCCGTGTGATTCCCCGTCACCTCACGCGCACGTGCGCGACCCGACGGAGCCTAGTCCATGGTGCCCTCGATGTCGGCGGAGCTTGCTAGCCTGCGCGTCGCGGAGAGTGAAACTCAGCGGAGCGCTTTTGCGCCACAGGGGGAGGACACCATGAGCACGCGCTACGAGGTCGCACCGGGCTACCGGGTCAACGTCCGCTCGGGCCCGAGCACCAAGTACCCGATCGTCCGGGTGCTGCCGCTCGGCGCCACCGTCGCGATCAACTGCCAGAAGTACGGCGAGTGGATCAGCGGCCCCTACGGCACCACCAACATCTGGGACAACATAGCGCCGGGCGAGTACATCTCCGACGCCTATGTCCACACGGGCAGCGACGACCTCGTCGCACCGCGCTGCTCCTGAGCCGTCCTCCGTCGTCCCGGGGATAATCGACCTCGTGAGCGACGACAAGAACCCCCGCACGACCGGCCGCTCCTCCGGCGGTGCGCCCATCGGGCCGCAGCCGGAGGAGATCCGTTTCTTCGGCACGTCCTGGCTCGACCACACCGACGGCTACGCCCTGCGCCGCGCCGGCCTCGCCGTCGGCTCGCTCGCCGCCGCCGTCGCGGCCTGCTTCGTCCTGCGCTTCGCCTACGAGGGCCTGGAGATCGCCGCCGTCGGCGGCATCGTCAACATGCTGGTCGTCGTGATGTTCGCGGTCTGCAGTGCCATCGCCTTCCGCAAGACCTGGGAGGGCTTCGGCCGCCGCCCCGCCGACCCGGCCCGCGAGGAGTCCCTCCGCAGCCTCAAGGCCATCGGCTTCATCGGCTCCCTCCTCGCCTACTCCCTCCGCTGCCTCATCGAAGCCCCCGGCGAGAAGCTCCACCGCACCGAATACCAAACCGCCCTCACCCGCCGAGCCTCCCGCTCCAACAACCCCTCCACCCGCAGCCCCAAACGCAAGTAACCCCCGGCCCACCCCAACCAGGCCCCAGCCCCCGCAGACCGCACTGCCACCCCAACCAGGTTGTGGCCCCCGCGGACTGCTGCCGTCGCGAGCAGGTTGTGGGCTCCTGCCTCACCTCCGGCCCCCGGGCCGTTCTGCCGTCGCGAGCAGGCCGCGGGCCTCGCACCTCTTCCGGCCCCTGGGCCGTTCTGCCATCACGAGCAGGCCGCGGGCCTCGCCCTACTTCCGGCCCCGGGCGGCACTGCCATCGCGAGCAGGCCGCGGGCCCCCGCCCCACCTCCAGCCCCGGAGCCGCTCTGCCGTCGCGAGCAGGCCGCGGGCTCCTGCCTCACCTCCGGCCCCGAGCCGCTCTGCCGTCGCAAGCAGGTTGTGGGCTCCCGCCCCCCTTCCGGCCCTCGGACCGTTCTGCCATCGCGAGCAGGTTGTGGGCATCTGTTCCGCAAGGGCGGAACGGGTGGGCACAACCCCCCACCGGCCCCCAGCGGCCCGGAAACCCAGCCTTCACCCTCCGAGGGCCCGAGCCCCTCACGGCCCCGCCGCCCCGCCCCGCCGCCCCGCCGCGCCCCCTCCCCGGCCCCCTTCCGCTGCCGCGCCCGCGTCTCGGCGCTCCCGGCTGAGGCCCGCCCGCCACCCCGCCGCCCGCCAGGTCCCCCGCCCCGGCCAAGGTCCCACCCCGGCGGCCTGCAAGCACTCCCCCCAAGGGCGAAAGAGAGGCGCACCCCCAAGCCCTTGACCCCACCCACCCCCAGGCGCATTATTCATCGCATGGTGAATTACCCGCCCGGCGGCGCGGCCGCCAACCAACCCCCCAGCCCCGCCGCCCCCTCCATCACCGCCCGAAACCTCACCACCACCCGCGCCGACCGCCAGGTCCTCCGCGGGCTCGACTTCGACATCCCCACCGCCCGCATCACCGGCCTCCTGGGCCCGTCGGGCTGCGGCAAGACGACCCTCATGCGCGCCATCGTCGGCACCCAGGCCAGAGTCGACGGCACCCTCCAGGTCCTCGGCCGCCGCGCCGGCGACCCGGCACTCCGCTCCCGCATCGGGTACGTCACCCAGGCTCCGTCGGTCTACGACGACCTCACCGTCCGACAGAACCTGGACTACTTCGCCGCCGTGCTGCTCCCGGGCCGCGCCCTGCGCCACGACCGCCGCGCCGCGGTCGACCGGGCCCTCACCGACGTCGACCTGACCTCGCACGCCGACTCCCTCGCCGGCAGGCTCTCGGGCGGGCAGCGCAGTCGGGTCTCGCTCGCCGTAGCCCTTCTCGGCACCCCGGAACTCCTCGTCCTCGACGAGCCCACCGTCGGCCTGGACCCCGTCCTGCGCCGCGACCTGTGGAACCTCTTCCATCAGATCGCCGCCGACCGGGGCACCACGCTCCTCGTCTCCTCCCACGTCATGGACGAAGCCGAACGCTGCCACCGGCTCCTCCTCATGCGCGAGGGCGAGATCCTCGCCGACGACACCCCCGAGAACCTCCGTCGGCGCAACGACACCGCCACCGTCGAAGAGGCCTTCCTCCGCCTCGTCGACGCCGCCGCAGCCCGAGACGCCGCAGCCCGAGACGCCGCGACCCAACGCCTCACCGAAAACCCGCCCGAAACCCCAGCCGCGACCGAACCCCCCGCCCCCGCCCCCGCCCCAGGTCCAGACCCCGCCCGCGACGCCCACGGGGAGCCCCGGTCATGAGCCCCGCCCGCACCCTCGCCACCGCCGCCCGGGTCCTGCGTCAGCTGCGGCACGACCCGCGCTCGATCGCCCTGCTGCTCCTCGTGCCCTGCGTCATGCTCGTCCTGCTCCGCTACGTCTTCGACGGCAGCCCGCAGACCTTCGACAACATCGGGGGATCGCTCCTCGGGATCTTCCCGCTGATCACGATGTTCCTGGTGACCTCCATCGCGACCCTCCGCGAGCGCACCTCCGGCACCCTGGAACGCCTGCTCGCCATGCCCCTCGGCAAGACCGACCTCATCGCCGGCTACGCCCTCGCCTTCGGGCTCCTCGCGATCGTCCAGTCGGCCCTCGCCACGGGCATCGCCGTCTGGTTCCTCGGCCTCGACGTCATCGGGTCGCCCTGGCTCCTGCTCCTGGTCGCCCTCCTCGACGCCCTCCTCGGCACCGCGCTCGGCCTCTTCGTCTCCGCCTTCGCCGCCTCGGAGTTCCAGGCCGTCCAGTTCATGCCGGCGGTGATCTTCCCCCAGCTCCTGCTCTGCGGGCTGTTCACACCGCGCGACCGGATGGCCCCCGCACTCGAGGCGATCTCCGACGTCCTGCCGATGTCGTACGCCGTCGACGGCATGAACGAGGTACTCCGCCACCCCGACATCACCGGAGACTTCGTCCGCGACGTCCTCGTCGTCGCAGGCTGCGGCCTGCTCGTCCTCGGCCTCGGCGCGGCCACCCTCCGCCGCCGCACCGCGTGACCGCCCCTCGGACACCCGCACACCACCCGGCCCGCCGGTGCGAGGATGACGACACGTACCCCCTCCGGCGAGGTGAACAGAGCCATGACCCAGACCGTCGCAGTCCTCGGCACCGGCAAGATCGGTGAAGCGCTCCTCAGCGGCATGATCCGCGCCGGGTGGCGCCCCGCGAACCTCCTGGTCACCGCCCGCCGCGCCGAACGCGCCGAGGAGCTCCGCACCCGCTACGGCGTCGAGACCGTCACCAACGCCGAGGCCGCCAAGCGCGCCGACACCCTCATCCTGGCCGTCAAGCCCCAGGACATGGGCCGTCTCCTCGACGAGCTCGCCCCGCACGTCGCCGCCGACCGCCTGGTCATCAGCGCCGCCGCCGGCATCCCGACCTCCTTCATCGAGGAGCGCCTGACCTCGGGCACCCCCGTCGTCCGCGTCATGCCGAACACCCCCGTCCTCGTCGACGAGGGCATGTCCGTCATCTCGGCCGGCAGCCACGCCACCCCCGGGCACCTCGCCCACACCGAGGAGATCTTCGGCGGGGTCGGCAAGACCCTCCGCGTCCCCGAGTCGCAGCAGGACGCGGCCACCGCCCTCTCCGGCTCCGGCCCGGCCTACTTCTACTTCCTCGTCGAGGCGATGACCGACGCGGGCATCCTCCTCGGCCTGCCCCGCGCCCAGGCCCACGACCTCATCGTCCAGGCCGCCATCGGCGCCGCCGTGATGCTCCGCGACAGCGGCGAGCACCCGGTCAAGCTCCGCGAAGCCGTGACCTCCCCGGCCGGCACCACCATCAGCGCCATCCGCGAACTGGAGAACCACGGCGTCCGCGCCGCCCTCATCGCCGCCCTCGAAGCCGCCCGCGACCGCAGTCGCGAGCTCGCCTCCGGCAACGGCTGACCTACGCGGCCGAGGCCGCGCCCTTCACCACGTCCTCCGTGGTCACGACCCGGGCGAACCGCCCGCCGTGCAGCGACACCGCCGTCGCCCGGGTCAGCTCCTCCGCCGTCTGCGTCCAGCCGAACGGCCCGGCCAGGTCGAAGGTGTGCATCGCGTCCAGCGGGTACAGCACGTCGTACCCGAGGTTCCCGCCCATCCGAGCCGTCGTCTCGTTGCACATGTTCGTCTGGATTCCGACGATCACGATCTGCCCGGCCCCCACGCCCTTCAGCCAGGCGTCCAGGTCCGGCTCCCCGTAGAACGCCGAGTTCACGCTCTTCGTGACCAGCACCTCAGGACCGGCCCCCTTCCCCCGCCGCTCCTCGACGACGTCCTTGAACTCGTTCCCCTCGGTCCCCGGCTGAAGCGGCGAACCCTCCTGCCGCGAGTCGTGCCGCACGAAGACGACTGGCCGTCCCGTCTCCTGCCATACGTCGATCAGGGCCGCGATGTTCCGCTCGGCGTCCGGGTTGTCACGACGTCCCCAGAACTCCTGCTCGAAGCCCTTCTGCACGTCGATGACCACCAGCGCCGCGTTCTCGTTGATCTCCATGACAACGATCCTCCCGCCGCCGGGCGCCCTCTCCCAGAGGGTCGAATGACAGCGATCGATGGTTTACTGCCACACGTGCCGCTACCCCCCACCAGCCGTCCCCAGCGCATCGCACTCCTCGCCTTCCCCGGCATCCGCGCCTTCGACCTCTCCGTCATCACCGAGGTCTGGGACAGCGACCGCACCCTCCGAGGCGTCCCTCCCTTCGAGCTCCGCCGGGCCGCCGCCGACCCGCACACCCCCATCCCGCTGCGCGGCGGCCTCACCCTCACCCCCGACCGCGCACTCGACTGGCTCGACGACCTCACTCCCACGGACCTGGTCGTCGTCCCCGGCATCGAGAACCCGGACGCCGAGCTCCCCACCCCGGTCCTCGACGCCCTCCGCCGCGCCCACACCGCGGGCATCCCCGTGGCCTCGCTCTGCGCCGGCGCCTTCGTCCTGGCCCGCGCCGGACTCCTCGACGGCCGCCGCGCCGTCACCCACTGGCATCTGGCCCCGACCCTCGCCGTCCGCCACCCCGCGATCCAGGTCGAGCCCGACGCCCTCTTCGTCGAGGACTCCCGCATCTGGACCTCGGCCGGCACCGCGGCGGGCATCGACCTCTGCCTCCACCTCGTCCGCACCGCCCACGGAGCCGAAGCGGCCGCCGCCATCGCCCGCTCCATGGTCACCGCACCCTTCCGCACCGGCACCCAGGCCCAGTTCATCGAGCACCCCACTCCCCGCGCCGACCGCGACGCCGACGCCCTCGCCGACGTCCGCGCCCACGCACTCGCCCACCTCGCGGAACCCCACACCGTCGCGACCCTCGCGGCCCGCGCCGGGATGTCCCCGCGGTCCTTCGCCCGCCACTTCCAGGCCACCACCGGAACCACCCCCCTGCACTGGCTCATCACCCAGCGCGTCGCCGCCGCACAGAAGCTCCTCGAACTCACCGACCACCCCCTCCCCGAGGTGGCCCGCCGCGCGGGCTTCGGCAGCGAGATCACGATGCGCCAGCACTTCGCCTCGCACCTCTCCACCAGCCCGCGCGACTACCGCAACGCGTTCCGTCACCCCGCGGGCAACAGCCCGATCGCCCGATAGGCCCGGTCCACCAAAGGCCGAGCCGTCTCCCGGGCCCGCGCGGCCCCGTCCCGTAGCACCTGATCCACATGGCCGGGGTCCGCCGCGAGCTCGGCATGCCGCTCCCGCAGGGGCCTCAGCAGCTCGACGACCGCGTCCGCCGTGTCCTTCTTCAACGACCCGTACGTCTCGTATACACCGGCCAGCGCCTCGGGGTTCCCATCGGTGGCCGCCGCCATCAGATCGAGCAGGTTCGCGATGCCGGGCTTCCGCTCCCGGTCGTACTCGACCTCCCGCCCGCTGTCCGTCACGGCCCGCATGACCTTCCGCCGCACGGTCTCCGCGTCGTCGAGCAGATAGACGATCCCGGCCCCGTTCGCGTGGGACTTCCCCATCTTCGACGTCGGGTCCTGGAGGTCCATGACCCGAGCCGCCACCCTCGGCTGCGTCGCCCTCGGCACGGTGAAGGTGTGCCCGTACCGCTGGTTGAACCGCACGGCCAGATCCCGGGTGAGCTCCACGTGCTGGGTCTGGTCCTCACCCACCGGCACCTCGTCGGTCCCGTACGCCAGGATGTCCGCCGCCATCAGCACCGGATACGTCAGCAACGACAGCCGCACACCCTCCCCGGCCGCCCGCGCCCGCAGGCTCTTCTCCTTGTACTGGATCATCCGCCGCAGCTCGCCGTCCGTCGCCGTGCACTCCAGCAGGTACGACAGCCGCGCGTGCTCGTCCACGTGGCTCTGCACGAAGAGCGTGCACAGCTTGGGATCCAGCCCCGCCGCCAACAGCAGGGTCGCCGCCTGCCGGCTGAGCCGCCGCACCCGCCCCGGGTCGTGCTCCACCGTCAGCGCGTGCAGGTCCACGACGCTGAACAGCGCCTCCGCCTGATGCTGATCGACCTCGACCCACCGCCGTACGGCCCCGAGGTAGTTGCCCAGCGTCAGATGCCCGGTGGGCTTGATCCCGCTGAAGATCCTCGCCATCGCGTTCGTTCTCCCTCTTCTCCTGGGCGCCGACCCGGCGGCCGCCTCCCGGAGGGGGATACGCGAACGGCCGCCGAGGCGGCGGCCGCTTGGTGCATGCGTGAGTGCGGGCCGCCGGTCAGGCGGCCCACCACTGGGTGGTGTGCGCATGCGTACTCATACGCAGAGGCTACGCCCCAGGGCCGGGGTTGACACGGGATTCCCCGCTCCGTAGTGTTCTCCGAGTTGTCCGACGTGAGCACCGACTCCGGTCGGCCCCGGACAGCCATTCCGCAAGACCCTCAGAAGCTGACGACGCTTTGCTGTGTCGTCTCGCTTTCCGTGCGTTTTTGCGAAATGAGGAATCCGCGTTCGAAGGTCTGAGCGCAGCCGCCCGATTAGCGTCGGAGGCAGGAAATCCGCTAAAGTCTCACTCGTCGGAACGGCCCAACAGCCGCAAAGACAAACCCCGCTGACTGGGAATCAGACACCGAAAGGGTCTGGTAGAGTCGGAACCGCCGAAAGGCCCCCGGCGCGAAAGCGGAAACGGGGACCGGAAAGCACCGAGGAAATCGGATCGGAAAGATCTGATAG